>NZ_NEIU01000009.1:0-275434 GCF_002113595.1 Pseudomonas sp. B3(2017) | reverse complement strand
CATCCTCGAATGGTCAAAACCCCTGCCCCCCGAGCAATGGGCCCAACGCTCCCCGGCGCTTGCAGCCGCCATCGTCCAGCGCGAAGCAGAATTGGCGGCTCAAGCCGAGGCGCCGGCATGAGCACGACCGCCGGGGAGCGCATCCTGGCTCCCCGGCGGTCGTGCCGCTCACGCGGCGTCGATGGCGCGCTCCTCCGGCGAGTACATCCAGCGCATCAGCGAGTGCCGGCCGCTGATGCCCAGCTTGATCGCCGCGCGCTTGAGGTAGCTCTCCACGGTGTTGACCTTCAGTTGCAGTTGCTCGGCCAGCTCCGGCGCCGTGCGCCCGGCGAGCAGGCCGACGCACACCTCCGTTTCCCGGTTGGACAGGCGCAGGCCCTGAAGCCGCACGCGGTCGTGGAAGCGTTGGCGCAGGGTGTCCAGGCCTTGCTGGACGATTTCGGGCGAAGGGTGCAGGTGTTCGGCGGGCGGCTGCAGGGCGGTGATGTGTTTCTCCACCATCGGCAGCAGCACCGGCGAGATGTCCTGCAGCAGGCTGCGCTCCTGGGCGGAAAAACGCTGCGACGGGCAGCGGTACACCGAGATCACATAACGGTAGCCGTCCTTGCGCCGGGTCAGGTGCAGCTGCGACGCGTCGGAGATGGTGGCGGGCCCGCATTCGGCCGCCCGGTCGGCCGGGGCGACCGTGCTCAGCTCGGAGAACACCGTCTCGGCCAGCAGGGCGGGGTTCTTCACCGCTTCCGGCTCGTTGCGGGCCGCCGAACGGCCCACCGGCTCGACGCGCATCTGCCGGATGTGCATGGCATCCACCGCCAGTTGCGTGCGGATCAGGTCATGCAGCATCCGCGGAAAGTGGCGGCTGCCGGTGCTGGCAATGACCTTGCCGATGTGGGGGAACAGATGTGAGTTCATATGGTTCATCCATGAGTGGCTATGGGGTACTCGTTTCCGACACACCGGATGCCAACTCCGTGGCTAATGGCTGCGCGTCGGAGATTGGATCCTATCCTAATACAACGATTCAGAGACGGTTTAATGAAGGGGCTATTAGCTAATAACCGCGCAAGGGCCGCCGTTCATTCGCGCACCGGGATGGACAGCGTCGCCCGCAGGCCGCGTCCAGGCAGGTTGGCCAGCTCGATGCGCCCGCCCAGGCGCGTGGCGATGGCGTTGACGATGGTCAGGCCCAATCCGGCGCCTTGGGCGTTGCCGCGGCTGTAGAACCGTTCGAACAGACGCTCGCGGTCCGCTTCGTCGATTCCCGGCCCCTGGTCCTCGACGCTCAAGTGGCAGAAGCCGTCGGACAGGGCCAGCCGCACGCTGATCACGCCGTTTTCCGGCGAGAAGTTGGCCGCGTTGGTGATCAGGTTGTTCAGGGCGATGTCGATGGCGGCCGCGTCGGCCCGCACCCGCAAGGGCCGGTCGTCGGCGTCGAAGGCCAGTTCCAGGTGCTTGCTCAGCAACCAGGGGGTGAGCTGCACCAGAGTGCTGCGCACGGTTTCGCTGAGGTCGATGCGCTGCAGGGCCGGCGCGTTGGCCTTGGGGTCGAGGCGGGCCATGGTCAGCAGTTGGTTGACCAGACGGCTGGTGCGGTCCACGCCGGCGATCAGGAACGCCAGGGACTCGCGCCGCTCCTGTTCGGTGCCGGCCTCCAGCAGGTTTTGCGCATGCACGCGCAGCACCGCCAACGGCGTGCGCATCTCATGGGCGGCGTCGGCGATGAACCGCCGCTCCCGGCCCAGCACTTCCTGGAGTTGCGCGAGCATCCGGTTCAGGGCGGCTTGCATCGGTTCCAGCTCGCTGGGCAACGGCGTCAGTTGCAGCGGTTCGAAGGAGCCGCTGTCGCGGGCGCGCAGGGTGGCGGCCATGTTCGCCAGCGGCTTGAGGCCCCAGCCGATGGCCAGCCAGATCATCGCGGCCAGGATCAGGCTGCCGATCACGTTCGGCCCCAGGGTGTGGCGGACGATGCGGTCGACCAGGTCGGCGCGCACGTCGCCGCGCTCGCCCACCCAGATGCGCAGACCGTTCTGCTTATCCTCCAGGATGAAGGCCCGCCAGCGGTGTTCCTTCAGGTCCACCACATCGCTGAAGCCGGGATCGCTCGGCGGCGCGGTGAACGACGGTGCGCTGGCGGTGTGCACCAGCACCTCGCCTTTGCTGTTCCACACCTGAAAGGCCAACTTGCGTTCGTAGGGGTGGCCGTCGCCCCGGGGCACCGCCTCGGCCAGCGCCGTGTTGAAGGCGCGGTAGAGGTCGGTCTGCTCCCGCTCCGCCAGCGGCATGCGCATCACCCCTTGCAGCAGGCGGGCGTTCTGCGCCAGTTGCGCGTCGTAGATCTCGGCGATCTCGTGGTTGCTGTCGTGCAGGTTGAACACGCTGAGCACCGTCAGCCCGAACAGCATCAGGCCGATGATGAGGGTCAGGGTACGGCGTCGGATCGAGGTCAACGGCGTTCCTCCACCAGGTAGCCGACGCCTCGGATGGTGCGGATCAGGTCGGTGGAGAACTTCTTGCGCAGGTGGTGGATGTGCACTTCCAGGGTGTTGCTTTCGGCTTCCTCGTTCCAGCCGTAGAGCAGTTGCGTGAGGTGGTCGCGGGTCATGACCCGGCCCGGCGGCGACAGCAGTTCGTGCAGCAGTTGGTATTCCTTGGGCGTGAGCACCACCGGTTCGCCCAGATAAGTGACTTGCTGGGTGCCGGGGTTGAGGCTGATGCCGGCATGCTCGATCAGCATCTGCGCCCGGCCGGCGCTGCGCCGCAGCAGGGCGCGCAGGCGGGCCTTGAGCTCGGCCAGGTCGAAGGGCTTGATCAGATAGTCGTCGGCGCCGGCGTCCAGCCCGGCGATCCGGTCTTCGGTGGCGTCGCGGGCGGTGAGGATGAGCACCGGCAGGTTCGAGCCGCCGCCGCGCAGGCGGCGCAGCACCTCCAGGCCGTCCATGCGCGGCAGGCCCAGATCCAGCACCGCCAGGTCGAAGGTCTCGGTGAGCAAGGCGTGCAAGGCGCTGCTGCCGTCCTTGATCCAGTCGACCGTATAGCCTTCGCGGCTCAGCGCCTGGTGGATGCCCTCGCCGAGGGCCTCGTCGTCTTCGATCAGCAGTAGGCGCACACCGGTTCCTCAGTCGAGTTTCTTGTTGACGTCCGCCAGCAGCGCGGCGATTTCCTTGCGGCGGCCGCTGTCCGCGCTTTCACGGCCCGGACGGGGCGCCGCCTGCTGGGCCTTCAGCAGCGCGGCCCTGGCTTCAGCGTAGCGTTTCTGACGGTAGAGGTGATCGCCCCAAAAGTACAGGCTGTCGATGCCGTCGGGGTTGAGCTGCAGGGCCTGCTTGAGCAGTTGCTCGGCCTTGTCGCTGTCGCCGAAGCCGATCGGCCAGCCCGGCACCCGGTCGTACAGCGCGGCGAGGCTGGTGTAGGCCGAGCCTTGCAGCGCCTTGGGATCCAGGGTCAGGGATTTTTCCAGGTCGGCCTTGGCGTCCTTGGCCTTGCCCAAGGCGCCGAGCCCGCCCTGGGCGCCGGCCCAACTGCTGGTGACGATGCCTTTCCAGATCCAGGCCTCGGCGACGGCGGGGCGTTCGGCGGTGAAGGCCGTCGCTTGGGCGGCCAGCTGTTCGAAGGCGGCGGCGCGTTGCTTTTCCGGCGTCTCGTATTGGATGTGCGCCCAGCCCTGCTGGATGGCGCTCAGGCGTTGCTGATCGGCGGCGTCCAGCGCCCAGGCGCTCTGGCCGAGTACGGTCAATAGCAGGCACGCGAAGAGTCTTTTCATGGTTTTGGCGTCTCGTTCTCGGTTTTTTCGCTCAGGTGACGGATCAGCGGCAATTGCTTGCGCAGGCCGCGGTCCACCAGGTTGGGCAGCAGGCTGTTCAGGCGCACGAAGAAGCGCTCGGGCCAGCCCAGATACAGGTCGCGGCGGTCGCCGGCGATGGCGTGGAGCACGGCCGACGCGACGGCCTGGGGCGCGTCGACGCTGGCCTTGAGCGCATCGTTCAAGGCTTGGGCGGCGGGGCTGTTCATTGCCGTCCGGGTGGCGCGGGGTGCGACATAGAGGACGTTGATCCGGGTGTCGGCCAGCTCGCGGCGCAACGCCTCGGAAAAGCCGCGCAACGCGAATTTGGTGGCGCAGTAGCTGGCGTAGCCGGGGTAGCCGATCGAGCCGTAGGTCGAACCGACGTTGACCACCATGGCGCTGTCGGCCTGCTTGAGCAGCGGCACCAACAGTTTGGTCAGGCAGATCGGCGCCGTGATGTTCACCGCCATCATCGTGTGGATCTCGCTGTCGTCGAGCTGCTCCAGCATGGCGAAGTGATTGACCCCGGCGGCGTTGATCAGCAGGTTGACGCCGCCGATGGCTTCGGCGGCGACCAGCACCTTGCGGCGGTCGCTCAGGAACGTCAGGTCGGCGGCGACCCAGGACAGCGTATCGGGGTAGCGCTGGAGCAAGGGCGCCAGGGCCTCGTGGTGGCGGGCGACGGCCAGCACCCGGGCCCCGGCCCGGCACAGGGCGTCGGTGATGGCCAGGCCGATGCCGCCGCTGGCGCCGGTCAGCACCACGCGGGCATCACGCAGCTGCATGATCGGCCTCCCCGCCGCGGGGCAAGCCGCGGAACATGTCGGCGTAGAGCCGGTAGACGACTTTCGAGGCGTGGATCACCGCTGCCTGGTCGGCCGGATCGTCCAGCCGGTTCATCAGTCGGCGGTAGGTCTGCATGTGCTCGACGTCGAGCGAGCCGTGGGAGCTGAGGTAGCTGAACGCCGTCTCCGGCAGCGCCAGGCGTTCGCGGATGCTGCCCGCCGCATGGGTCGCCAGGGCGATGCTGGTGCCTTCCAGCACGTTGACCATGCCGAACAGGCCCACCGGGTTGCCCCGGGCGATCAGGTCGTAGAGGAAGCTGACCATCAGCTCGATGGGCAGCGACGGCTGCCCGTCGCGCACCGCATCGCGGTCGCCGCCGCACGCGGCAATGTCATCGAGCACCCATTGCTCGTGGCCGTACTCGTCTTCGATGTATTCGCACACCGCCTTGCGCAGCCATTCCAGGCGTGCCGGCAGGCGCGCGCCGCACGCCATCATCAGCGGCACGGTGTGGCGGACGTGGTAGTAGGCCTGGGCGAGGAACGCCCGGTAGCTCTCCAGGGTGACCTGGCCTTGCAGCGCGTCGACGATGACCGGCAGGTTGAACAGCGCGTGGCGTTCCTGCTGCGTGGCTTCTTGCAGGGTGTCGAAAAAACTCATGATGCGGAGTCCTCGGAAAGGGCAGGTTCGGTGAGCAGGCCGCGGTACTGCGCGACGATCGCGTCGCGGCGCGGGCGGCCGTTGGCGGTGAGCAGGCCGTTGGCCGGTGTGAAGGGTTGTGTCAGGCGCGTCCAGCGGTGCACCTGGGCGTAGTCGGGCAACGCCTCGTTGGCGGCGGCGACGGCGGCCGCCAGTTGTTCGTCGGTGCAGTCCGGGCGGTGCGGCCAGAGCAGGGCATGGTTGTGCGCCAAGGCCTCGCCGTACACGAAGGCCTGGGCGATGTGCTGGCGTTGGGTCAGCTCCGACTCGACCCACTCCGGATTGACGTTGCGGCCGAAACTGGTGATGAACTGATGCTTCTTGCGGCCCTTGAGGTAGAGAAAGCCTTCCGGGTCGAACTCGCCGAGGTCGCCGCTGGGCCACCACTCGCCGCTGTGCGGCGGTTCGCCCAGGTAGCCGAGCAGGGTCGAGCCCTTGATCAGCACCTCGCCGTCCTCGGCCAGCCGCACCTCGACGTGGGGCAGGGGCTGGCCGACGCTGCCCGGCCGCCGTGCGCCGGGCCGGTTGAGGCAGACCACCGAGGCGCATTCGGACAGGCCGTAGCCTTCGTAGACCGGCAGGCCGACCCGTTGCGCCCGGTACAGCAGGTCCTGAGAGACCCGCGCGCCGCCGACGGCGGCAAAGCGCAGCGATTGCGGATTGAAGGCTTTCTGTTCGGCGGCGCTGACCAGCAGCAACAGCAACTGCGGCACCAGGATCAGGCTCTCGGGCGCCCGGCCGGCCAGGCAGCCGAGCAGCGCCGGCAGGTCGACGCCGCTGGCGCCGCGGATGCCCAAGGTCTGCTGGCTCGGCAGGCTCAGCGTCGCGCCGGCGTACAGCGCGGCGTAGCTGCCGAGGTTTTCCAGCAGGATCGCCAGCGGCAGCAGGGTCAGGTGATGGCGCGGCGCCGTGGGGGCGCTGGCTTGTTCCAGTTCCCGCGCCACCCGCAGCAGGCTGTCGGCGCTCAGGCACACACCTTTGGGGGTGCCGGACGTGCCGGAGGTAAAGGTCAGCTTGGCGGTGCCGGCGGGCAGGCGGCCGGGGCCGTCGAACGAACGGCACCAGAACTCACCGTTTGGGATGTAGCCGGCGGCGAGCAGTTCCGCGGCCAGTTCCGGCTCGGCGATCACCCGTTCGGCCTGGCTTTGCGCCAGACAGTGGGCCCTTTGCGCCGGGCTGAAGAACGGCGGCAGGGTCACGCAGGCCAGGCCTTCGAACAGCACCGCCAAGTCCCAGAGCATCGCCTCGACCCCGTTGTCCAGGGCCAGGGCGACCACCTTCACCTGCTCATCGCGCAGACGTTGCTGGCGGTACATCACCTCGGCGTACAGCGTCGTGTAGTTGATTTTCAGGGTGTCGCCCCACAGCGCCAGGGCGTTGTCGTTGCGCCCGGCGTGTTCGCGCAGGGTTTCCTGGAATCGTTGCCGTTCAAGCGACATGGCAGGCTCCTTCGAGGGAGGTCGGCAATCCCAGCCGGCTGAACAGTCCGATGTTGCGCAAATGGATGAAGCCGGCGCGGATATTGCCGACGTGCACCCAAGGCTTGCTTTCGTAGTAGCTGCCCCACTGGTGACGGTCGTCGCCCAGGCGTTGCGGGTCGGCGGCGCACAGCGTCACCGGTTTGAGCCCGAGGCGGTGGAAGCTGTTGACCAGGCCGACGTTGCCGGTGAAGGTCACCCATTCCAGGCCGCCCATGGCCAGCAGGTAGGTGATGGCGATGATGCTCATGCGGGCGCTGCCGGTGTCGCTGGCGGCGAGGTTGCCGACTTCGACGATGGCGGTGCGCATCACCGTGCGGTCGGCTGCGGCGCTGATCAGCGGCTCGATCGGTTCGTCCAGGTAACGCTCCAGGAACAGCGGTTCAAGATGGGCGCGGCGCACGCCGGCTACCGCGCACAGCTCACCGGCGCCGTCGTGCATGCCGAACAGCTGCGGCATGAAATGGCGGATGTCGGCGCCGTGGGCCTTTCGGAAACGCTGTTGGATGAACGCTTCGAACGTCTCGCGCAAAGGCTCGTCGGGCAGGGCGCCCGACAGGCGCATCTGCGGTGTCTCGGCCTGACCGAAGTGCAGGGGCAGGGGGATATTCCAGTCGGAGCCGGGCATGGGGCGGGCGCCTCCCTCAATGGGTTCGGGGACAGTATCCGAGCCATTTCTTAACGAAGTCTGAAGGTGAGAAAAGCGAGGGCCGGGCGGCCATCTTCAGATTGGCTTAAGACTTCGCGGGCAGGGTGTCGCCGTCGGTTCGCCGGCAACCGGATCGAGTCGCCCACACAATCAGGAGGTTCCCCCCATGGCCCGCGACACTGGCGTCAACCGTTACGGAAAACTGTCGATCACCTTGCACTGGCTCATGCTGGCGCTGTTCGTCGGGGTGTACGCCTGCGTCGAACTCAAAGGCTTCATGCACCGCGGCAGCGAAGCGCGGGGCTTGCTGATGGGCCTGCACGGCGTGTTCGGCGCCAGCATCTTCGTGCTGGTGTGGCTGCGCCTGTTCGGGCGCCTGACCCCGCGCCCGCCGATCACCCCCGCGCCGCCGGCCTGGCAGACCGGCGTGTCGCACCTCATGCACCTGGCGCTGTACGTGCTGATGATCGCCACCCCGGTGCTGGCGTGGCTGATGCTCGCCGCCGGCGACAAGCCGTTCCCCTATTTCGGCTTTCACCTGCCGGCACCGGTGGCCGTGGATCCGGACCTGGCCAAGCAGCTCAAGCATTGGCACGAACTGCTGGGCAGCGCCGGCTACTGGCTGATCGGCCTGCATGCGGCCGCCGGGCTGTTCCACCACTATTGGGTGGGCGACGACACCCTCGACCGCATGCTCGGCGGGCGTGACCGCAGCTGACGCAGCGCGCCGGGCTCAGAGCGTCTGCGGTGCGATCACCCAGACGCTGCACGGTATCTTGTACAGCAGGTGTTCCACCGTGCTGCCGACCAACCGGCCCGCGCCATGGTGGCCGACCCGGCCCATGACGATCATGTCGATGTCATACCCGGCCGCGTAGCTGCACAGCACCTTGGCCGGGTTGCCCATCACCATGTGCCGGCGTTCCGGCGCGATGCCGTTGCGTTCGGCCATGTCTCGGAAGGCGTCGGCCTGGGCGTCGAACAGCGATTTGGCGGCGCTGGAGGAGAAGAACGCCGAGGCATTGTCGAAGCCGAACTCATCGGCGCTGATCGACGACAGGTCATGGGCGTAGATCACATCGAGCTCGGCGTTGCAGATGCTCGCCAGCTTCACGGCCTCGCGCAGGATGCTGTCGTTGAGGTCGGCGTACTGGCCCTCACGGTGGAACGGATCCACCGCCGCCAGGATCCTGCGCGGCAGGGCGTGCCCGACGTGGCTGACGAAATGCAGCGGCACCGGGCATTCGCGCAGCAGGTGGATGTCCAGCGGGGTGAACATCAGGCGCGACAGGAACGATTCCGGCTCCAGGGCCTTGATCAGCGCCGCCATGGGCTGCTCCCTGAGGTGGATGAGGATTTCCTGCAGCGGCCGCTCCACCCACACCACTTCGGTGGTGACCGGCACCCCGATCTTGCGCAGGGGCCGCGCCTGCTCTTCGAGCCACTGGCGATGGCGCTCGGTGTAGCCGATGCGCATCTGTTCCAGCGCCTGTTCATTGACCATCCCGGCGGTGGCCAGCCCCTCCAGATAATCGAAGGCCACGATGTGCAGGGCCGCGTCCGACGCCTTGGCCAACGCCGCGGCGCGGTCGAACGCGGGGCTGTTTTCCATCAGCGGTGAGGCGACCAGCATGAAACGCGAGGGCTCGGACATGACGAAACTCCTGTGGCGAGGCGTTTGGGATCGATGCCTACAGGGTGCGACCGGCGGTGGCGGGGGGCTTGACCTTTATCAACAACCGGCGACGGGCCCGCGTGCCGCCGACGGGCGGTCGGACGTGGCCCGCGTCATGGATTGTTGATCATTATCAAGTGCCGCCAAGGCCCGGCGGCGCAGTCTGGGCGGGGTGCGAGACGCTCGGGGGACAGGCTCATGAATGCCGCGCTGGAACTGGCGGGCGCCGCCGCCGCGCTGGGGATCGGATTGCTCATCGGCCTGGAGCGCGAGCGGCACAAGGGGCGGGGCGACAGCCGCGCCTGCGCCGGGCTGCGCACGTTCGCCATCGCCGCGTTGCTCGGTTACGTCGCGATGCAGGTGGGCGGCCCGCCGCTGGTGGGCGTCGTCGGCGGCTGCCTGGCCGTGCTGGTCAGCGTGGCCTATTGGCGCAGCCTGAGCCGCGATCCCGGCGTGACCAGCGAAGTGGCCTTGATCACCGTGGCCCTGCTGGGCGCGCTGTGCGGCACCGCGCCGGAACTGGCGGTCGCCATCGGCGTGGTGATGGCCGGGCTGTTGGCTTACCGGCGCCGGCTGCACCACTTCGCCCGCAGCCAGTTGAGCGACGCGGAGATGCGCGACGGCCTGGTGCTGCTGATCGCCGCACTGGTGGTGCTGCCCCTCACGCCCGACCGCTACCTCGGCCCGTACTCGGCGCTCAACCTGCGCACGCTGTGCACGTTGACCGTGCTGCTGATGGGCGTCGGCGCCGTCGGGCACATCGCCGTGCGCACGCTGGGGGTGCGCTACGGCTACGTCGTCAGCGCCATCGCGTCCGGTTTCGCCTCCGGCACCATGACCGTCGCCGCCATGGGGCACATCGCCCGCCAGGAGCCGGACAACCTCAAAGTGTTGAGCGCAGCCGCCATCGTGTCGAACCTGGCGACGGTGACCCAGATCGCGCTGATCCTCGGCACGGTCGACACGGCGCTGCTGCCGTACCTGCGCAACCCGCTGCTGGCCGGGTTCGGCGCCGCGTTGCTGTTCAGTCTCGGTTTGCTGTTCCTGCGGCCGGCGGCCAACGCCGGGCAGCCGGTCAAGGTCGGCGGGGCGTTCAACCTCAAGCTCGCGCTGGCGGTCGCCTTGACCATGGCCGGGGTGACGTTCCTGTCGTCGCTGATGCTCGACCGCTTCGGCGAGGCGGGCGTGAGGGTGACGGCGCTGCTCGGCGGGTTCGCCGATGCCCATTCATCGACAGCCTCCATCGCCTCGCTGGCCAAGGGCGGGCTGCTGGCCTACAGCGCCGTCGCGACGCCGGTGCTGCTGGCCCTGACCAGCAACGCCCTGAGCAAATGCCTGGTGGCCTGGGTCAGCGGCGGGCGGCGGTACGCCGCGTATGTCATCCCCGGACAGCTCCTGCTGACTCTGGCCATGTGGGCCGGTCTGCTGGTGCATTGAGCGGCGATTCGCCCAAGGGCTGACAAAGATCAACGCGCGCCCGGCGCACAGGCCCATGCTGCAGACGCAAGCCCGACGAGGGCGGGCCGCGCATGGCGCCCGGTTGACGTAAATCAAACGGGTGCGCAGCCCCCGAGGCCAAGCTGAAGGCCTGAAATTGTCTTGCGGAGGCGTGAAATGGAACGATACCGGCGTTTGCTGCTGATCGCTGACCGGACCCTGCATCCGTCCCCGGCCATGTCACGTGCCGTGGCATTGGCGGGGGCGAGCGGGGCCGCGTTGGACGTGCGGGTGTTCGCGGAGCCCGCACCGGTCGTTCACCTGTGGGAAGACAAGATCGACGAGGCCGAATACCAGCGCTACCTGCGCCATCACCGCCGCTGGGTCGCCGATCAGTTGGAGCAACTGTCGGGGCTGGGCCTGGACGTGACGGTGGAGGTGGTGTTCACCACCCACCCGCAATTGGACATCCTGCGCTGCGTGCAGGATCTGCAGCCCGACCTGCTGATCAAGGACGTGACCCTGGAGCCGTTGCTCAAGCGGGTGTTCGTCACGCCGCTGGACTGCCACCTGCTGCGCGAATGCCCGGTGCCCGTGCACCTGGTCAACCAGATCCGCTACAGCCTGCCGCACCGTGTCGTGGCGGCGGTCGACCCGTTCGACCCCGCCGGCATGGCCAGCGGCCTGAACGACACCATCATCCGCTCCGCCAGCGCCTTGGCGATCCAATGCGACGCGCCGCTGCACCTGCTGTATGCCTACGACCTGACGCCGGCGTTCAACGGCGATGCGCCGTTGGTCAGCGGCTGGGGCGCGGACTTCGTCGAGTCCCTTCGCGAATCCATGCACCGGGCCTTCATTGACCTGGCGGAGCGCCATGGCGTGCCGCCCGAACGCCGGCATTTCGTGATGGGCCTGCCGGTGCCGGTCATCAGCGAGTTCGTCGAACAGTACCTGGCCGATGTGGTGGTGATGGGCACCGTGCACCGCACCGGCCTTGACCGGTGGCTGGGCAGCAACACCGAACGGGCGCTCTACTCGGTGCCGGGCAGCCTGCTGGCGGTGGGGCATGCCGCGGGTGAGACACGAACGGGCGATGCCGCCGGCATTGCCGATTGAGGGGACAGACGTGGGTTTCACCCACCTGAAGGGAGATTGGCATGAGCCAGTATCAACGGTTGCTATTGATCACTAACCCGCTCCTGCGCCAGTCGTCGGCGCTGAACCATGCCGCAGCGCTGGCCAAGGCCAGCGGCGCCGGCCTGCACATCCTGGCGCTGATGCCGTCGCTCAAGGGGCTGTCGCTGCTCGAAGAGGGCAACCGCGCGCAGGCGCGGGAGAGCTTCCTGCAGGAGCACCGGCAGATGCTCGACGCTCAGGTGGACAACCTGCGCAGCCGCCGGATCGAGGTGACGTCGCAGGTGGTCTGGGCGCAGGACATCGAGCGCGACATCCTCCAGCACGTCGCCGAGTACCGGCCCGATTTGCTGATCAAGGAAATCGAGCAGGTCTCGTCCCTCAAGCGCGCGTTCTTCACCCCGCTGGACTGGCACCTGCTGCGCCATTGCCCCGTGCCGATCTACCTGGTGGGCGGCAACGGCTACGTGCTGCCGCGCAAAGTGGTGGCGGCGGTCGAGGTCTCGGACAGCGAGTCCGCCGACAGCGAACTGAACGAACGGATCATTCGCCAGGCCAACGCCCTGGCCATCCAGTGCGACGCGGAGCTGCACCTGGTGAGCGCCTGCGACCTGTCGGCGGCCTACCTGGCGGACATGGGCGGCTTCCCCCTGGCCGACCTCACGCGGGCCATGCGCGACGACATGCAAAAGGCCTTTCTGCACCTGGCCAGCCGTTTCGGCGTGCCGTCCGAGTGCCGTCACTTCATCGACGGGCAGCCGGTCAACGTGCTGAGCCAGTTCGCCGAAGAGCGCCACGTCGACGTCATCGTGATGGGCAGGGTGCAGTCCCGCGGCCTGAGCAAACTGCTGGGCAGCACCACCGAGCACATCCTCTACCAGGTGCCTTGCTGCGTCTTGGCGGTGTGAACACGCAGCGCCGGCCACGGCCCTCCGGGAGCGTGCGATGGTCAAGCTCAAGCGGATTCTGTTGATCGCGCCCCGCGAAACGGTGCGCACCCCGGCCTTCGAACGGGCGCGGGCCCTGGCCTGCGCAAGCGGCGCGCTGCTGCACATTGTCGCGTTCGATTACGTCCGGGTGCTGGCCGTGGCCGGCCTGCTGGATCACGAAGCCATGGCCCAGGCGCGGGAAGGCTATCTGCAGGTGCACCGCCACTGGCTGGAACAGCAGGCGCGGTTCCAGCAGTGCGCGGGCCTGCAGGTGACCACCGAAGTGGTCTGGTCCAAGGCGAGCCCGGCGCACCTGCTGGACTACGTGAACGATTTCCATCCCGACCTGGTGATCAAGGACGCCCGCTATGTCGTGGCGCTGGGCCGGGCCTTCCATCGCCCGGCGGACTGGCAACTGATGCGCGAGTGCCCGGCGCCCCTGCACCTGGTCACCGACGCCGTCCACCCCGCGCCGCAGAAGATTCTGGCGGCGGTCGACCTGTCCCACCTCGAAGAACTCACCCAAGGTCTGAACGACCGGATACTGGACGTGGCCGCGACGCTCGCCGAGCGCTGCGGCGCCTCGCTGCACGTGCTGAACGTGACGCGCTGGGCGGTGACGGACGGCGCTCCCTTGAGCAGGCCGACCGCTTGCCTCGACCCGCGCCTGAGCGAGGCGATCAACGACGCCCAGGAAGAGGCGTTCGCGACCCTGGCCGAGCGTTACGGCATCGCCCCGGCGTGTCGGCACCTGCTGACGGGCATTCCCGACGAGGTCATCGTCCGGTTCGCCCGCCAAGGCGCCTTCGACATGTTGGTGTTGGGTTCGGCGTATCGCGGGATCGTGGGGCGCTTGCTCGGCCGCACCGCCGAAAGCGTGCTGAACCGTGCGCCGTGCAGCCTGGTCGTGGTCAAGCCCGCCTCGTGGGAGGACTGAGCGCGGCCCGTGCAGGTTCGACCCGGCCGACGCGCAGGGCAGGGGAGAGGGCCGACGCCAGTGGTGTTTAAGTCGTGGTGTTTAAAGACACCCACGGTTACTTCCCCAAGGCTACGACGCCTTGCGCCGTTGCCTACGCCTGCGCCAGAATCCGCCGGCTTGTGCGTCTGGGGGGCGGGT
The DNA here is from genome assembly GCF_002113595.1 of Pseudomonas sp. B3(2017). Lineage (NCBI taxonomy): Bacteria > Pseudomonadati > Pseudomonadota > Gammaproteobacteria > Pseudomonadales > Pseudomonadaceae > Pseudomonas > Pseudomonas sp. B3(2017). Next base: position 261,746 of record NZ_NEIU01000009.1, on the reverse strand, counting down.
CTTATCGTTTTCGGGTCACTGAAGAACAGTGATCGGGTTTGGTAGCCCGGCTTACCTGTCGCATCGCAAAAGCCGTATGCAGGGACTTTTCGTCCTCTGTTTTATGGTGGCCATGCGTAGGGCGTTTTCGGACGCGCCGGGTATCCAGGTGACCGGTCTACCAACCTGCGTATGGCCACCACCCTTCGTTTGGTAGCGAAGCTGATGGCTCCATTTTTCACTCTGGAGATTCATCTATGTTCAAGCCAACACCGAATCCACCCGTCACCGATCCGGCATCCCCGTACGAATCCGCCGATTCGCGAAAACTCAACGAAGCCGCCGAACGCGCCCTCGACCACTACCTCAACCCTCCGTCCCCCCTGTTGGGCCACCGTCAGGCGCCCGAACCGATGTACCTGGCCAACCCGGTCTACGACACCGAATCCCTGCTGGCCAACGCCAGCGAATCCCTGGGCTCGGCCGGCGCCATGCTCAACAACTTCGCCGCCGTGCTGGAGCCCATCCACCGCAAGACCGCCGTCGGCATCGCGCAACTGGTGATGCTGGGGGAGGTGGCGGTGAATCAGGCGCTGGATAACGTCGAGCCCAAGACGTAAGGGCAAAACCTCTGCGGCGGGCCGATGAGGGCTGGCCGCAGAGTGAGTATTTGCAGGCCGGTTGTTGAGTGTCGGCCGGAAAACCAACTACAGGAACTCAACATCCGGCGCGAATTCCGGGTATTCGGTTTTCATGTGTGCGAGGCATTTCTGCAGGAGCCTTGCCTCTTCCGGCAAGCGCCCCGACAGAATGTTCCACCCTAAAAGATGCAAGTGCCGGGGCATTTCAACGAGCCCTGTAATGGCATCCCAGAAAGCGTCCCAGTTGCAGCCGTACCAGCCAGGGAACTGAAGTGCATCTCTCAGGATGGCATGCAGTTCGGCGGAACTTCTGACTTCACTCAAGTCAATTTTCACGAGCGATAAGCGGGACATCGTCATTGTCTCGAAGGCTGTTCGCTGGCCTTTTTGGCGTGAGCCTTCAGCAGTTGATTGATCTTTTTCCGGCGGTTCATCGTTTCAGGTCTCTCTAGAGGTCATCCATCTCACCGCAAGACCGCCGTCGGCATCGCGCAACTGGTGATGCTGGGCGGGGCTTGCGACGGTGGATTGCGCCGGTCATCGGCCAGAGAGCGTCTGGGCCAGAAACTCGGTGATCAGCGAAGTCACCTGCTGCTGGATCGCCTCACGCGGGCGGCCGTTGTCGCCATCCCGGCAAATGACGCCGTCGCCGGGCGAGTCTTCTTCGAGCAATGCCTGCGCGCCGGGTTTGCACCGCGAAAGGAAGCTGAAGTGACTGGCGTCGCTGATTTCGACGTAAGCGCTTGAGGCCGGGGGCAAACGCTTGGCCAAGTGGGCGGACTCCAGCTGTGCGGGCAGCTCCGGCGACGGCACGCCGGCGGCGATCACCAACGTGGGCACCGGCAGCGCCGCAAGGCTCGCATCGGTCAGCCCCCGTGCCAGGCCCAGGTCCAAGGTGACCACCGCCGTGACGCGTTTATCGCGCCAGTCGGCGCCCTGGGCGGTTCTGGATTCTGCGGTGCTTGCGGGGTTCATCTGCCGGTAAACGGTGCAACTGGCCAACTTCGGGTGGGCTTTGCAGTCATCGGCGAAACGCTCCGGATCGAATCGGGCACCGGCGATCTCGAGCGCTGTCCAGCCGCCCAACGAGTGGCCCATGACCGCGATCCGGCGCTCGGCCACCGCTCCGAACCTCTCAGGCTGGGCGGTGACGGCCTCGATGGCCCGGCTGATGTCGACGGGACGTTGCCACAACTGCGCCGCGGCCTCAGGGCTACGGTCGTGGGTGGTGGTGCCGGGGTGGTTGACGGCGGCGACGATGTAACCTCGGTGGGCCAAGGCACTGGCCAGCCAAGTCTGGTTGTTCCAGTTGCCCCTGAACCCGTGGGACAGCACGACCAAGGGATGCTCGCCGGCAGCGGGCGGCGCGTCGCGCACGGCGGGTGCGCCGATGAACACCACGTCATCGCCGATCAGTTGCGTTGCGGCGGCCGTCGCGCCGGGATACCAGACGACCATTTCCACGGCACGCCCGTTGCCCGTGTCCGGCAGTGTCGAAGCATGGAAGCCGACCGGGGTCTCGTCAGCCAGTGCGAGGGCTGTCGCGCATGTCAGGAACAGGGCGCCGAAAGCTGTTTTCAATGTCGTTATCGTCCTTGAGCAGAAAAGAGCACGAACAACCGGGGCCGCCGTTGGGCGCGCCTGCCTTCGTCCGTGGTCGAAACCCGATGCGGGTGCCATTCAGTTGCCTGGGCATTAAGCCTGTTTTCACGTCGGCGCGCACGGGGAGAAAGGCCCCGGTTGCTTTCGGCGGCCAGATCAGGATAACTGTGGCGCTGAACTGCCTTGAGGGGGATACGCGATGTTCGATCCGGCATCTATCGTGACGTACGTGGCCGTGGTGATCGGCCTGTTCTTGATTCCCGGCCCTGCCGTGCTGTTGGTCATCACGCGCACCCTGCAGGGCGGACGCAAAGTGGGGATCGCCACCGGGCTGGGCGTCGCCTCCGGCGACCTGGTGCATACGCTGAGCGCGGCGCTGGGGCTGTCGGCCATTCTCATGACGTCGGCGCTGGCCTTCAATGTGGTGAAGATCGTCGGCGCCTGCTACCTGATCTACCTGGGCGTGTGCGCCTTTCTGGCCAAGCCGGGCGCTGCCGCACAGGCCAAACTGCCTGCCGTGACCCCGGGGCAGGCCTATTTCCAGGCCGTCGGCGCCGAAGTGCTGAACCCGAAAACCGCGATTTTCTTCCTCGCGTTCCTGCCGCAGTTCATTCACCCGGAATCGGGCTCGTCGTTGAGCCAGTTCGCCGTGCTGGGCCTGATCTTCTCAGGGCTCAGCGCGATCTACACCAGCCTGATCTCCGTCAGCATCCGCCCGTTGAGCCGGTGCATCAAAGGCCTTTCGAAGCTGCGGCGCTGGGAAGGGAAAATCATCGGGACGCTGTTTGTCGGGCTGGGGGTCAAGATCGCCTTGCAGCAGCGCTAGCGCAGCGAACCGCCCCAAACGGTCAAACCGGCGCGGCGTCCTGCGCAGCCTCGGCCGACGCCTGACTGGCCTCGGCCGCCATCTTCAACCGGTCCGCCTTGCAGATGTACTTGGGCTTGCTCTTGGGCGCCAGTTTGGCGCTGGCCTTTTTCGCGTGGGCCTTGAGCAGTTGATTGATCTTTTTGCGACGGTTCATTTTTCCACTCTCATCAGACGACGGCTGCTTCGCACAACCGCGCGGCCATTTCATCAAATCGCCCGGTAACCTTCAAATGCGTTTGCGTCCGGTCGCCGCAAAGGCTTGCCGTTGGCGGGCCGGTTCTGTCGGGTGCAGCCCCAAAAGATCTTGCCCTATACAGATTGCGACATCGCCGGGAGCGATGCATCGATCACCATCTGTTCGAATTGACGGGTCAGCTTCTGAAACCTCGGAGCATCGCAGGCCGAGCAAAGGAAAGGCATTCTCCGCCCCGTGAACATGGCCGTCGGGCCATTGCACGTCGCGCAACCGATATGTGTTGTGACGTAGGCCTTCAAAGGTTCGAGTAGTTGCCCGTTCAGCCGGCTGGCGAGAAAGGCGACCTGAGTGTGATCAAACTGATTGGTCAAGCTCAAATGGCGAAGGTGGGTGCAGCGGGCAAGGCCAGTGATATCGTCGTCGCCCAGCTTCAGGTTCGCCAGCGACAGCTTGTTGAGCCTGGGAAGGCGTAACAGCGGTTCGAGGGTGTCTAGGCGCAGCGGTGTCGAGCCGCCCCACAAGGTGCCGGTCAGGCGCAGTTCAGTCAGTTCGCTCAAGGCTTCGATCCCGTCGAGCCGATGCAGTCCCAGGCACTCTTCGACGGTGAGGTGCGTCAGGCCTTTCATTTGGAAGACAGGCGCCAGCGTTTCAATTTTCTTCGCCCGTTCCAACTTCAATCGCCGCGTGTTCGTTAACCCGGCGATTCCCTCAAGTGATGTCAGCTTCAGGAGGTGGAGTTGAAGTTCGACCGCGTTGCAGTTGGACAGCACGATGGGCCATGTTTTGTCTGAAACGTTGTAAAGCTGCAGCTCATCGGCTTGCGCAAGCTCTTGTTCGGAGAACGGCTGATCCAGTCTCAACATCATGTTTTGCATTCTCCGCAGTCGGTCCGTGAGGCGAGGTATCAGGCGGGGAGGCTATCGGCCGCAAGCGCACCTGTCCAGCGAGCGCACGGGGTCGGTTGCCGGCACTGGCGCGACGGGTGAAGTTTGTGCCTTGCCGTTGCCCGGAGTCACCCTTAACCTGCGCGCCTTTTCACTCAGGGAACGAACAGATGCGAGAGCGCAAGGCAGCCCGGCTATTGGTCATCAACCCTTCTCTGGAAGTCCTGCTGTTCAAGTTCTGCCACCACGACGATGCCTTGGCCGGCACCAGCCACTGGGCGACGCCGGGCGGCGGCCTGGAGCAGGGCGAGACGTTTCACGCCGCGGCCATCCGTGAGCTGCGTGAGGAAACAGGCATTCACGTCAACGAAGTGGCCGGCCCCGTGGCGGAGCGCAGAGTGTCGCTGCTGTTGCCGAGCGGAGAACCTGTGTTGGCGGTCGAGCAGTACTTTGTCGTGCATGTTCCGGACAACGACCTCTGCCGTGCGGAATGGACCGAGCATGAGAAGAAGGTCATGGCTGAGCATCGTTGGTGGTCGGTTCAGGCGTTGAACACTACGCAGGAAACGGTGTGGCCGGAGAATCTGGTGCAGATGTTGATAGGGGCGGGGGACGGGTTGCCTGACTGTTGACGGCGGCAGACATCAATCGCTTCCTGGCTGTCACGCAGGGTACTGATCGTGCCGGCGGTTGCGTCGGCCGGTTGAATCCACAGCCAAGAGCAGACATTCACCGCCATTTTCAAAGCCGCGTGGATACCTAAGTCTCGAAGCACAGGCCCCTTGCCGCTTCGTTCTCCGCTGCGTGTGATCGCCGTACCCCGGTCTTCGACGCTGTGTGCCAAGTGGCTCAGCACGCGCAATCAATGGGGCATGGCGACCAGGACGTATCGTCCATAGCCCAATCATTCATGAACGAGGATGCTGACTGAGCCGCCGGTGATTCGACAAGAGGCTTGATCGACACCACCTCTTGAGCATTCTCGAATCAGACAGCGTGCAGGAAGCTTTTAAAGCTTGATACTACTGGCCGATTACGGTCTTTCACCACCGTTACATTGACTTCCGCCCTATGCTCAATCTGCTCCCACACCTGGCTCCTGTGCGGGAGCCTTTTCTTGCTCGCCCGGCAATCACGCCGACCCGTGTTGGTCCACCATCTCCCGGCCAGCTGGACTCACGGCAGCCATCTTCTACGCCTGGCGCGCATCCATTAGACCGACAGTGCCCACGGTCTGTGGGGTGCCAGCGATTGTGCCGCCGGATTTGCAATGGCGCTGTAGATGGTCGAGGCGCTGATCCAATCGGCGCGCATGAATAGGCATGATCCGTATGCCTATCTCAAAGATGTGCTGACACGACTGCCGACACAGCGGGCCAGTGAGATCGGGTACTTGCTACCGCATCAGGGGACGCTTGCCTGTCTTGTGCAAGGCATGTTGCCTATCCACTTACCAATCATCAGCTGATTGAAAGTTAGCTAATTATCCACACGGTGCTTCTGTATCCAATAAGAGACTCATGTCAAAGCCAGTGATTCGAAAACCTAACTTTCTGTATAAATTCATAGCACGATGATTGTCAGGAGACACTCTGAGCTCTAGCTCACTGATTTTTAGAGCGCCTAGTTCATTTACAAGCTCACAAATAAAACTCTTCCCTATACCTTTACCCTGAAACTCAGGAAGTAAAATTATATCTGACAGAAACGCTGAGTCATTATCAACACTGAACCAAATGTATCCAGCCACCTGCCCCCCAGTTTCGTAAACTCGAAAATGGTTGTTCTTCGTGTTCATTCCTTGCGGCAATGCGACTCTATAGGTTCTGAAAGCCTCTGATCTCGCTTTGGTTTGACTGTAGAGATGGCTAGCCATTAAATCCTGAGCATAATCATCTACAGACAGAATTTCCCATGAATTATATTCGTTATCTCGCATGGGGCGATAAAGAAAAATATCTTTCTCCTTGCGCTCTTCTGTCATTTTTTACAACTCCAACTGGTTTGTAATGCGTCTGTTCAATAGACCCACGCAGCAGCACTGAATTTAGGGGGTGGGTGTATATATTCCGGATTCAAATCTTGATCTCATATCAATATTCTAAGAAGCATATCGTCCAACCGCATGCGATCACCCGCGCAGAGCTATTATCACACAGATTTGTCCGTCGGCCGAGTGGTAGCAGAGCTGTCCAGTGGTATACGTAAGGTGAACTCACCTAGACAATTCTAGCCATGCAGCAGGCCGCGACCAGACTTGATTATTGGGACTGCGCCCCTCCTGATAACTCCGTGTCCCGGCCTCGCTGGGGTATAAGTTTTTAATCCTTCGATAGCCAGGTTCCGCTGACGGAACCAAACAGTTTGCTCATTAATCCTAGCGTAAGGTGACTCGTTTGTGATTAGCGATCCGTTCCGTGTCCTTGAAGACGCAGATATCGCAGAAGCAGAACGTAACCTTACTTCCATTTTCCTCCCGCCTATGTCGAGTTTTTAAAGGGGGGAAGTAACGTGGCGAATGCCTATTTTGAACCCGCTGTTATTCTTCCTGGGAGCAGCGATGTCGACATATTTCAAATTGCCGAGTCAGCATGGAACCATAGCGGTGTACCAAAGGACTGGCTCCCTTTCGTTGAGGGCAATGGCGACTACTTCTGCGTCTCACAAAACCGGTGAGGTAAGTTTTTGGTCTTACAATGGCGCGAGGAATGAAAGGTGGCCGAATTTTTCGGCGTGGTTTCAGCAGGTCTGTGTAGAGCGCAATTAATACAACCATGAAAAAAACCGAAAGCGGACACAATAGCCTCGTCTAGATATCAAAATTCAGCCAATTTCCGCCGATGCTGACCGGCAGCTATGGGTCGTAAGCAGCCGGCCGCGAACGACTGCTATTGGCCGATAGCCGCCATGGAAAATGAGGCCGCCTTCGACCCACAGCTGACGGCGGCAACAAGCAAAACTCGCCAGTCGCGAATACTCAATCCTACGTCGATAAAACGAGCTACGGTTGTCGCAGAACCTCAACAGCTCAACACCCCCATGAACGGTAACCTTCAGACTACCCAACATGACCACCAAACCCTCCGCCCAAGCCTCCCGCGCTGAGTACGCGCGACGGATCAACCGTGTGCTCAACTACATCGATGCCCACATCGATCAACCTCTGGATGGTGCGCATCTGGCCGACATCGCCAATTTCTCGCGTTTTCATTTCCATCGGATTTTCGCCGCCTGGATGGGAGAGACGCTTGGCAGCTATGCGCAGCGGCGACGACTCGAGAAGGCGGCGTTACGGTTGGCCTGCGGCAGCCATGAGACCGTGCTTGAAACCGCGTTGGCCACCGGCTTCCAGTCGGGCGAAGCGTTTGCGCGGGCGTTCAAGCTCAAGTTCGGCTGCACGCCATCGGCCTGGCGCGACACCACGCCTCAGCGGCTCAAGGCTCAGGCGGCCGCGATCGGGCAGTCACCCGGCGGCCAAGAGAGCAATCCTGATCAGGTCTTCGGCAATCGCCATCAGGCAGGCGAGGGCGCGTTCGGTGAATCTGGCGGCTCTTATCGGCCACTGGAAGCCATCGCCATGGAAGTACGCATCATTGATCTACCAAAAGCGCGAGTCGCGTATCAACGTTTTATCGGCCCGTACGGTCCGGCCATCGGCGAATTCTGGAGAGCGGCCATTGCGCCGTGGATGCACTCCAATGGCCTCAGTGACCAAACGTGCTACGGCATCGGTTATGACGACCCCTCGATCACGCCGGCCGACAAGTGCCGCTATGACGCTTGCGTCGAAGTGCCCGCGCATTTCGTGGCCGGCGGCCAGGTGGATACTCAAGTCCTGCCGGGTGGCCGTTATGCCGTGGCGGGGTTCAAAGGGAAAACCGAGGGATTGGCGAACGCCTGGACATGGCTGACGCGCGAGTGGATGCCGTCCAGCGGACTGCAATGCGACGATCGGCCTTGCTTTGAGAGGTTTGAAGCGGCCACCGCATTTGACGTCCGGACCGGTGAATTCAGCTGCGACATCTGCATTCCGGTGCGAGCGCTGTAACGCAATAGGGAATGGGCAAGCAAAACGGCCCATTTCCCCTTCTTATGGACGCTGGGGATCGACAAAGCCTTAGGCTACTTCGCCTTTGAAATGACGCCAGTCATGTACTCATGCAAATCGCGAAAGTCATTCACGCTCCAGGCATGGGGCGGAATCTTCACGCCGTTCTCCCGCAGGGTCCTTGGAATCAAGTCGCCGTTGGGGCGAAGAATGACCGAAGACACGATAACGCCCGGGTACTCGTTGAGCCGCTTCTTGAAGGCAGGTGTCGTCAGATCCGGTGTCGGAGGGTTGCTTCGCTTGGCCAGCGGCCCGGTGCCTTTGATGTCCGGCCCGTGGCACACGGCGCATCGCTGGGCATAGAGGTTCTTGCCGTTGAGGGTGTCGGCGAAAGCGGGCGTTGTTTGGGGGAGTATCGAACTTGCCAGCAGCGCGATGAGCGTTCTTTTCATTTTTATCTATCGAAAGTGATGGGGATGCGTTGGCGCAGTCGCTGTCACGTTTACTGGCGGATCAGTGAGATCGCAATCCGTTGCATGAGGACGTCCTGTCGCACAGAGCCCGGGGATTGTGCAGGGTCTGGAAATGGAGTTAAAGACCGTGAATCCACAATGGCTATAACCATCGTATTGCTCATGTTGACTTGGTCTAAAAAGTCCAAAATCCGCCAAGTACGCTTGCACTAGAGTGTCTGGGACACCGGGTGTCGTTGCGCGTTTTCAGGGAGTAGAGGCGGGATCCGCCAGCATTTTTCAGGGAGAGATTCGAGTCATGCCATTCGTTCTGACCGACCCGATTAACCAAGGCAACGGCCCGTTTTGCGGGGCTGCCTGTGCCGTGTATGTGCTGCATTGGCTGAGGGATTTGGGTTTGACGGAAGGGGTGGCGGACGGGGTCAGCGCCGATGTGGACGCGGAAGTCACGCACGCAATGACCTATACCCGTACGGTCGATTGCACTAACTTCCTGGGCAGCACCCCCGCCAACATCGCCACCTACCTGAAAACGCATGAGCCCACCGTCAGCATTTATGCACCCACCGAGATCATCACCAATTGGTCCGTGCGCCCCTGGTACGCCGGGCTGCGCATGGGGCTGCAGACGTGCAGCAGCGTCAACTGGTCGTGCGGCTGCACCTGCGCGATGCCGGGCGGCGTGCTGGGCGATGACTATCTGATCATCAGCCTGATCAGCAAATCGTGGACGGTGCCTTTCTTCAGCTTCGATTTCTACAATGGCCACTTCGTCGTGCACATCAGCGATACCCAGTTGATGGATCCCAATGGCTATATCCGGGACTCTGCCACGTACCTGTCGGGCGGGTATCTGAGCCGTGGGTGGGCATCCGTGGGGCTTGATCTGCATATCTATAAGAATCGGGTGACGGCAGCCACACCGCTCCTGGTTTGATCCTGCTCTCAGGCCCCGTTGCCTGTCCTGGGCCGAGCGACCGACCGCGCGCGCCGTGTCAAAACGGCCAAGGCCACCGCCACGATGAACAGTGCCGGCACGTCACCTGCCAGGTGCCCCATTTGCCCAGACTGGGTAAGCGCCTGGACGGTCATGATGCCTGCGTGCACGGCGCTGGACCACACGGTGAACCCGATCAGGCTCAAGTGGGCCAACGGGTCACGCGCGGCCAGGATCAGGAACACGCCAAGCGTGGCGTAGAGGCCGACGATCATCATCGGGTAGTCCGAGTGACCGGTGTGCCAGGCCCAACCGGACGGCCAGAACACCATGAGCGGGTAGAGGGCAAGGCACGCGAGGCCTGCCAACACCAGCACGACGCGTAAGTACTTGAGGCAATCGATTGCGGTCATGGCGGGCTCCCTCTTCGGGCCTGACGCTCAATGAACTCCAAGCATAGTCCACCTCACCCCCGCAAAAACCGCTCCATCAACCCCGCATATTCCCCCACCTCCGGAAACCCCTCAAAACTGACGGAGGCCCCCGTACCCGCCCACGGCAGCTTCTCCGACACCCAGGTCTCCATGAACGGCGCATAGTCCTGCGGCCGGTTCAGCAGGCTGCTGCGCACGCCGACAAAGGCCTCGTTCTGCGCAGGGCGGGTGAACAGCCAGGTCAGGCAGTGCGGGCAGAAGTAGTGGCGGGTCGGGCCGTGGAGGCCGCCGATGACCGGGGTGCCTTGGGTGACGGCAAAGCGTTCGGCGGGGAACAGGGCGGTGAGGGAGAACGCGCTGGCGGACATTTTCTGGCAGCCGGTGCAGTGGCAGGCGCTGGTCATGACCGGCCGGCCTGACGCCTGGAAGGTCACTTGCCCGCAACGGCAACTGCCGGTGGCGCAGGGGGTGGGATCGGTCATGGGCAATGCTCCTTTCAGGGGTTGGAGGACGGTTGGCCGGAAGCGCTCAACGCGGCGGCGAACGCTTCGGGAGTGGGGCTTTCGGGCCAGGCCGGGATGCCGGCGGGCAGGTTCAGCCACGGCTGTTTGTGCTTGACCCAGATGTGCGCCACGGGGCTCAGGGCGGTGCGTTCATGGAGGGTGCCGGCGCGCAGCACCCAAAGGCCCGGTGCGGCGGAGGTGGTGTTGTAGATCCGCGTGTGGCAGGTCGCGCACAGGTGATGGTGTGAGATTACGCCTTGGTCTTCGTAGGCGTATTCGCGGGTGGGGCCGTCGACGGTGAAGGCGTCGGCGGGCAGCAAGGCGTGCAGCGCGAAGCTGCTGCCGCTCCAGGCCTGGCAGTGCTGGCAATGGCAGGCGTAGACCGCCAGCGGCAGGTCGGTCGTGGAGCGGTAAGTGACGGCGCCGCAGCGGCATCCACCGGCAAGTGTCATGGATCAGGTCTCGTGTCAGTGCGATTTGAGGGGGCGGGTACAGCATGCGCGCGTTTGGGATTGATTAGAATTGATCAAACTTGCCCAGCCACTCATAGGAAATGTATGAACGCCCCTCAGCTCCAATGGGAAACCCAGCGCGTCTTCCTGGCCGTCCTGCGTACCGGCAGCCTGTCCGCCGCCGCCCGTGCGCTGGGCATCGCCCAGGCCACCGCGCGGCGGCGCATCGATGCGCTTGAGCAGAGCGTGGGGATGAGCCTGTTCGTGCGTTCGCCGGCGGGGCTGATGCCCACCGACACCGCCCGGGAACTGATCGGCCATGCCGAATCCATGGCGATGGCGGCCGAGGCCTTTACCCGCGCCGCGTCCGCGCAGGCCAGCGTGCCGGGCGGGACGGTGCGTGTCACCAGCAGCCAACTGCTTGGCGTGGAAGTGTTGCCGCCCATGCTGCGCGAAATCCGCTCGGCCCAGCCGCAATTGACGGTCGAGCTCAGCGTGTCGAACCGCCTGGAAGACCTGGCCTTGCAGGAGGCCGATGTGGCGGTGCGCATCCGGCGTCCGACGGAGGCGGCCGTCGTCGCCCGCCATGTGGGGGACTTGCGTATCGGTCTGTACGCCACGGCGGATCTGCTCGGGCAGAAGGGCGCGCCCCGCAGTGTGGACGAGTTGAGCGAGTACCCGTTGATCGGCCCCGACCGCAATCTGACGGAAGTGGTGTTTCTGCAGGAGCAAGGCTTTCACTGCGCCACGGACCGCACGGTGTTGCGCACGGACAATCACCTGGCGCAGTTTGCGGCGCTCAGGGCCGGGCTCGGCATCGGCGTCTGTTCCAGCCAGTTGGCGCGGCGGCACGGGCTGATGCGGGTGTTGCCGCAGTCGGTGGATTTCCGGGTGGACATCTGGATGGCCATGCACCACGACCTGCGGCGGGTGCGCCGCATCGCGCTGGTGTTCGATGCGTTGGCGCAGGCGATGTCACGTTTTCTGGCGGATCACTGACCGGCGGCCTGTCTGGCGTTCTGCACCGGCAGTTGCGGTTTTGTTTCGGCGCTGGTCATGTCGACGATTTTTACCGTGTAGACCTCTGTGAGGAAAAAGTAAAAAAACACGATGGAGATGATGAGAACCGCCAGTCCGACGACCGAAGACGTGACCTTGATCTTGCTGGCCTCGATTTCTATCGTGGACTCGCCCCCCAGGTCCTTGATGCTGGAAGCGCGCCACAGTTGCACGCCCGAAAAGATGATGCCGGAGATGACTACCGTGACCACCAGCCAAAGCAGTCGCTCAGACGCTGAGCGCTGCCATCTGAACTGATCGATGTAGATGTCCGTCTTGTCCGACAGATAGCTGTAGTACTTCTTTGTGTATTCGACCTGCGCCTTGTTGGCTTCCGTGTCGCGAATGGCCAGTTCCTTGCGCAGATCGATGATTTCGTCCCTCATTTTCTTGATGATGAGTTGCTCGGCCGTCGGCGCTGTCGCCGGTACTGCGACGGGTTCCTCCGCGCTCACGACGCCGCTCGGCAGAACAATGGTCAACGCAATAAACAAGAAGGTCAGGATCTTGTTCTGCATTGTTCCCTCCTTGCTCAGTTGCAGTCGCTTTGGTCTGTTCCGGTCGGACAGTTGCCGCTGTTCATGGACGAATAGGATCGATCGTCACAGACACCGTTGTGCGCCAGTGCGCAGGAATCTCCAACGTTCCCTACCTGTAGGGGGGTTGGATCGGAAGGAGGGGTGATGGAAGGTGCCTGCGATGAACATTCCGTGGTGCAGCCATTGGCGTCGCATACCTGTGTGCAGTCCTCTGCCAGTGCCAGGTCGCCAAGAAACATACTGACACTGCCCGAAAGTATTAATGCGTAAATACTCGTTTTCATCGGCATGTACTCATTGGAAGTTGTGCCTTGAGCAAGCGCGTGAATATTGTCTGTGAACGTCAGTGGGGCGGGTGGTTGACGTGAGTCTAGTGGAACTTCAACAAATTTCTGGGGCGTGGCAAAAAAGGCGCTTAATCGTGATGCCCCCAACGTTCGGAGCCGACGCAGGTGTCTATGCGCACCTGCGTCGGGGTATGGCAATGAACGCGGTCACGCCTATCGCAATGGCACATACACATCCGTCTGCCACTGCGCCTGCGGCACGTCCGTCCCCACGCTCAGGTACTCGAAGAACAACGGCGCATCACGCAGTTCCTCACCGCTGCCCGGCAGCCAGTCGCGGTAGACCGGGTAGATGGTTTCGCCCACGTGATCGGTCGAGCCCACGTGCCGCACCACCGCGCAGCGGCCGGCGGGGATGACGAGGTCGCGCACGCCGGCGTCGTTCGGCGCCACGGCTTCGTGGATTTCGCCGCAGATGTCGAAGCGGAAATCTTCCGGCGCAATGGTGTCGGGGTTGCCATAGGGGATGCCGAAGGTGCGGCTGGATGCGACAGGCGACTGGCCGCTCTGCTGGCGCCACTGGATGAAGCGTTGCACGCTGGCGTTGAGCCGGCCCGGTGCGCCGCGGTGTTCGAGGGCGGCGACGCGGATCGGGGGGCATTCGACGATGTTGACTTGCATGGCGATGTTCCTTGAGAAGTGAGGGATGGCAAAGACCGCGTGCCAGTGCTTCCAGTCCGGCGCCTTGGCGAAGGCGGCGGGCGAGTTGCCGAACGCCCGCCGGAACGCCCTGGAAAACGCTTCGGGGCTTTCGAACCCGGCGTCGAACGCCGCCTCCAGCACTGTGTGGCCGGGGCGGGCGGTCAGGTTGTGCGCCGCCCGACGCAGGCGCATCAGCTGCACATAGCGCGAGACGGGCACACCGGTGAACGCCGAGAACTGCCGGTGGAAGTGGAACTCGGAGAAGTTCGCCACCCGGCTCAGCGCCTTCACCGACAAGTCGCCTTCGAGGTTGGCGTCGATGTAGGCGAGCACGGCGTTGAAGCGTTTCGCGTAGGCGGTTCGGGTCGGCGTGTCTGCCACGGGCAAGGCTCCTGGGTTGCGGTCGGCCATAGCATCGGTGAGGGCGGCAGGCCCGCGCCTAGCCGCGTTTGCTCAACGCGGGGTTCCGTCCGGCGACCGAATGACATTCGCACAAGACTTCCGGCGCAAAAGCCGGATAATGGCGGCCAATTCGTACAGCCCGCTATTCTGGTAACCCCGCATGGAAATCAAGGTCAACTTTCTCGACAACCTTCGGCTTGAAGCCAAGTTCGACGACTTCACGGTGATCGCCGATCAGCCCATCCGCTACAAGGGCGACGGTTCGGCCCCGGGGCCGTTCGACTATTTCCTGGCGTCGTCGGCGTTGTGCGCGGCCTACTTCGTGAAGCTGTATTGCGAGACCCGCAATATTCCCACCGAAAACATCCGTCTGTCGCAGAACAACATCGTTGATCCGGAGAACCGCTACAACCAGATCTTCAAGATCCAGGTCGAGTTGCCGGCGGACATCAGCGCCAAGGACCGTCAGGGCATCCTGCGCTCCATCGACCGCTGCACCGTGAAGAAGGTGGTGCAGACCGGCCCCGAGTTCGTGATCGAGGAAGTGGAAAACCTCGACGCCGACGCCCAGGCGCTGCTGATGCCGAGTGCGGGCTCGGGCGAGGGCACGTACATCATGGGCAAGGACCTGCCGCTGGAGCAGACCATCGCCAACATGTCCGGCATCCTGGCCGACCTCGGCATGAAGATCGAGATCGCCTCGTGGCGCAACATCGTGCCCAACGTGTGGTCGCTGCACATCCGCGACGCGCAGTCGCCGATGTGCTTCACCAACGGCAAGGGCGCGACCAAGGAAAGCGCGTTGGCCTCGGCGCTGGGCGAGTTCATCGAGCGGCTCAACTGCAACTTCTTCTACAACGACCAGTTCTGGGGCGAAGAGATCGCCAACGCGCCGTTCGTGCATTACCCGGACGAGCGCTGGTTCAAGCCGGGCCCGAAAGACGAGTTGCCGAGCGAGATCCTCGACGAATACTGCCTGGAGATCTACAACCCGGACGGCGAGCTGCGCGGCTCGCACCTGTACGACACCAACTCCGGCAACACCCAGCGCGGCATCTGCTCGCTGCCGTTCGTGCGCCAGTCCGACGGCGAGACGGTGTACTTCCCGTCCAACCTGATCGAGAACCTGTACCTGAGCAACGGCATGAGCGCCGGCAACACCCTGGTCGAGGCGCAGGTGCAGTGCCTGTCGGAGATCTTCGAGCGGGCGGTGAAGCGCGAGATCCTGGAAAACGAACTGGCGCTGCCGGACGTGCCGCAGGAAGTGCTGGCCAAATACCCCGGCATCGTTGCCGGCATCGAAGGGCTTGAGGCCCAGGGCTTCCCGGTGCTGGTCAAGGACGCGTCGCTGGGCGGCGAGTTCCCGGTGATGTGCGTCACCCTGATGAACCCGCGCACCGGTGGCGTGTTCGCCTCGTTCGGTGCCCACCCGAGCTTCGAAGTGGCGCTTGAGCGCAGCCTCACCGAGCTGTTGCAGGGCCGCAGCTTCGAAGGCCTGAACGACCTGCCGGCGCCGACCTTCGAGAGCCATGCGCTGACCGAGCCGAACAACTTCGTCGAGCACTTCATCGACTCCAGCGGCGTGGTGTCGTGGCGCTTCTTCAGCGCCAAGGCCGATCACGAGTTCGTCGAGTGGGACTTCTCCGGCCACGGCGAGGACTCCAACGCCCAGGAGGCCGCGACCCTGTTCGGCATCCTCGAAGACCTGGGCAAAGAGGTGTACATGGCGGTGTACGACCACCTCGGCGCGCAGGCCTGCCGGATCCTGGTGCCGGACTACTCGGAGATCTACCCGGTGGAGGACCTGATCTGGGACAACACCAACAAGGCCCTGCTGTTCCGCGAAGACATCCTCAACCTGCACAGCCTCGACAACCGCAGCCTGCGGGTGCTGGGCAAGCGTCTGGACAACAGCGAACTGGACGACTACACCGACATCACCACCCTGATCGGCATCGAGTTCGACGACAACACGGTGTGGGGCCAGTTGACGATCCTGGAGCTCAAGCTGCTGATCCACCTGGCACTGCAGCGCTTCGAACAGGCCAAGGAGTTGGTGGAGGCCTTCTTGCAGTACAACGACAACACGGTCGAGCGCGGGCTGTTCTACCAGGCGCTGAACGCGGTGCTGGAAGTGCACCTGGACGACGAGCTGGAACTGGCCGACTACGAGACCAACCTGCGCCGGATGTTCGGCAACGAGCGGATGGACGCGGTGATCGGTTCGGTGGACGGCAGCGTGCGCTTCTACGGCCTGACGCCGACGAGCATGAAGCTCGAAGGGCTCGACCGGCACCTGCGGCTGATCGACAGCTACAAGAAGCTGCATGCGGCGCGGGCGGCGGTGGCGGGCGTGGCCCGCTGATCGCGACCACAACGAGGCACCTAGGGGTGCTTCGTTGTGGGGGACGCGCCTGGAGCGGCCGCTTCAGACTCACCGGTGATGACGGTGGTTCTTCCCGACCGCACTCAGGATATCGAATTGGCCGGTCACTTTTACGCTCTTGCCATTCTCAAGGAAATCCGCTGCGAATGTTCCCTTGGTGTGCCCCGTTACAGGAAGGGCGGTAAGGGTGAGAGTGCCGGCCTCCGCGAAAAAAGCACCTTCGTACGGTCTGGAGTAGTGTATCCAGACATTTGGGTTGTTCCTCAGGTCGTGGGTGCCGAGGTTCGTGTCGTCCTTGAAGAAAACGCCGATCTGAGCTTTTTTCGGCGGCACCCCGTCCTCCACGGTCATGCGGCCGATGACTTCCCATACACGGAGCGTTGAGCCCTCTGGCGTCAGCTGAACGCTCAGCTGATCGGCACGGAAATCGCCCCATTCACTGGAGGCCGTGAACGTGCCGCTGCCGGTTGTGTCTACGACGCCACCGGTGATGCCTGTGATGTCGAAGCTGCCTGCACTGATATGGACGGTGGTGTCGCCGAGCCGGGCCTCGAACTGGAAATCGCCCTCCATCCGTTGCGTTTGCATGTCCAGCTTCAAGGTCAGCGTTCCGGAACGGGAAGCCAGGACGAGACCGTTTCCTGATGAATACCTTATGTACTCGCCACGGGCTTGACCAAGCTGCATGGGGTCGGGCACCAAGGACAGCGTCACAGACGAACCGTCGCCCGGAATGTCCACGGGAACCCAGAAGGCAATGGAGTGCTTTTCACCGTTCGGCAAGGCCTGACTTGCCTGCACGACATAGCGGTTGCCGACCCGGCGAATCTCGAAATCGTCTTGGCCGACGAAGGTCTCTTGGTAGTAGCTGATCGAAGCTTTCATGCTGTTGTTCATGGCTGGCTCCCTGTAGAGGCTCACGGGGTGATCCGTGAGTCCGTAACGTAGCAACGAAACCAACAGCGCATAACTGTCAGAGTTGACAGGTGGGTCAGGCCTGATTCGGCTCCCTTCGCCAGCGCTCGGGCTGCCGGCCGATCATGCCGGGGGCGCACAACACCAGCGGTTGCGGCCTTGTTGCTTGGCCTGATACAGGCAGGTGTCCGCCGCCTTGAGCAAGCTGGCCGGCGTGACGTCGTCGGTGACCGGATGGCCGGTGGCGATTCCGGCGCTGGCCGTGACATAGCCCAGCGGATGCCCGCTGTGCTCAAGCCGCAAGGCGCGGATGGCCTGCAGGATCTGCCCGGCCACCTCGATGGCCCCGGCGCCGTCGGTGTTGGGCAGCAGCACGGTGAACTCTTCGCCGCCGTAGCGCACGGCCAGGTCGCCGGGGCGTTTGACCGCCAACCGGATCGCCTGGCCGACGGCGTGCAGGCAGTCGTCGCCGGCGGCATGGCCGTAGCGGTCGTTGTAGCGTTTGAAGTGATCGACATCGAGCATGATCAGCGACAGCGCCGAACCCTGGCGGCGGGCCAGGCGGATCTCGTCGGCCAGCGCCGCGTCCAGCCGGCGGCGGTTGCCCAGGCCCGTGAGGCTGTCGGTCAGCGCGATGTCGCGCATGGTCTGGTGGGCCTGGCGGATCTCACGCTCCATGGCCATGCGCTGGCGCAACTGGTTCAGCACGATGAGTCCGAACGTGGACAGCACCCCGATCAGGAACACCAGCACCAGGCCGTTCTTCAACAGATCCCGGCGCCAAGGCGCGATGATCGAATCCCGGGACAGGCCGGCCTCCACCACCAGCGGATAGGTGGTCAGGGCGCGGTAGCCGTAGAGGCGTTCGGTGTCGTCGACCACGGCCTTGATCTGCGCGGTGCCGGTGTTGGCGCTGGGCAGGTAGGTCCTGAAAATCTCGCTGCCGGCCAGGCTCTTGCCCACCACCTGGGCGATGAACGGGCGCCGCACGAGGATGGTGCCGTCGCGCAGGGCCAGCACCAGCGCGCCCTTGTCGTCGATCCTGAAGTCGCCGTAGTAGTCGACGAAATAGCTGACCTTCACCGTCCCCAGCAGCACGCCGGCGAACGAGCCGTCGGGATTGTTCAGGCGGCGCGAGATGGGAATGATCAGGTCATGGGTGGAGCGGCTTTCCACCACCTGGCCGATGCGCACCTGCCGATCCTCGTGGGTGCGGTGGTACTGGAAGTAGTCGCGGTCTGCGTTGTTGGCCATCTCCGGCGTGACCTCCTTGTCGGTCACGATCCATTGCCCGTCGGGGCCGTAGATGAACAGGCCATGCAGCTGCGGCATGATTTTCGATTGTTGCACCAACAGGTTGTGGATGCGCTTCACATCCATGTTCTGCAGGCCGTCGCCCTCGACCCGCTCGCACAGCCCGGCGGTGAGCACGTCGACTTGGCGGATGGTGTCTTCGGCGTGCTGCGCGGTGGCGCGGGCCAGGTTGGTGACCGAATCGCGGGCAGAGGCGAACGCCGCCCGGTAGTCGCGCCAGGTGCGCCAGCTCTCGACCGCCACAAAAGCGATGACCACCACCAACATGAAGCTGACGGTCAGGCGCAGGGTCGATCCGGCTTTGGCGTGGCGGGAAGGGGGCGGTGCGGCGTGGTCTGTTGTCAGCTCTGGCCGGTTGCGTCCGAGCATCAACATCTCCTTGGGGCATTCTGGACGTATTGCAGGGGGCCATTATGACAAGGATCGGCGCCAAGGTCGGGCCGGTCTTGAGGTTGTCATTGGATTGTCCTTTTTGAGTTGACGGTGAAACGCGTTTCAGCCGATTTATCACCTGAGGGTGACTCATTAATCTGTGCACATCTTGAACGCAACGCACTTCAACAATGAAAAAGGAGCTCCACCCATGACCGCTTACACCTACAACCGCCTCAACAAAGACGACGCCATCGTACTGCTGGTGGATCACCAGACCGGCCTGATTTCGCTGGTGCAGGACTTCTCGCCGAACGAGTTCAAGAACAACGTGCTGGCCCTGGCCGACCTCGCCAAGTTCTTCGACCTGCCGACCGTGCTCACCACCAGCTTCGAGCAAGGCCCCAACGGCCCGCTGGTGCCGGAACTCAAAGAGATGTTCCCCGACGCGCCGTACATCGCCCGTCCGGGCCAGATCAACGCCTGGGACAACGAAGACTTCGTCAAGGCGATCAAGGCCACCGGCCGCAAGCAGATCATCATCGCCGGCGTCGTGACCGATGTGTGCGTGGCGTTCCCGACCCTGTCGGCGCTGGCCGAAGGCTTTGAAGTGTTCGTGGTGACCGATGCCTCCGGCACCTTCAACACCACGGTGCAGCAAGCGGCCTGGGCCCGCATGTCGGCGGCCGGCGCGCAACTGATGAACTGGTTCTCGGTGGCTTGCGAACTGCACCGCGACTGGCGCAACGACATCGAAGGGCTGGGCAACCTGTTGTCCCAACGCATCCCGAACTACCGCAACCTGATGAACAGCTACGCGGCGCTGTCGGCGCGTCAGGGTTGATCGAACCCGACCACTGAAACAAAAGGCCTGCTTGTGAAAGCAGGCCTTTTGTTGTTTCAGAACCGGCTCAACCGATACGGCGCCAGATCCGGCAGTTGCCCGCTCTGGGTCGTCAGCGCAGACGCCATTCGCACCACCAGTTCCGCCGTCACCGCTGCCTGGGTGAGCCCCAGGTGCTGGTGGCCGAACGCGAGCAGCACCTTGCCGTCGCAGGCCTGGTCGATGATCGGCAGGGAGTCCGGCAGCGAGGGGCGAAAGCCCATCCAGGGGGTGGCGGCGTCGGCGTTCAGCGGGGTGCGGAACAGGCCGTCGCTCAAGCGGTGCAACTGCCAGGCGCGGGCCATCGTCGGCGGGCGCTCAAGGCCTGCGAACTCGACGGTGCCGGCCAGCCGCAAGCCTTCGGCCATCGGCGTCATGATGAACTTGCGTTCCAGGGAGGTCACCGGGAAGGGCAGGCGTGCGTGTTCCTGGGGCAGCATCAGGTGATAGCCGCGTTCGGTGTCCAGCGGCACCCGTTGGCCGGTCAACGCAGTGGTGAGCGCTGCCGAGTGGGCGCCGCAGGCGATCAGCACGCGGCGGGCGTGCAGCGCGCCGGCGTCGGTCGTCAGCGCGACGCCTTGGCCGCTCAGCCGGCCGCCCTGTACTTGCCGCGTCAGGAACTGTACGCCGCTGGATTTCGCGGCGTCGACCAGTTCGCGCACGACCCGGTAAGGGTCGAGGAAATGCCCGGTGGCGGGAAAGAACAGCCCGCCCTGAATGTGCGGGCTGAGCTGCGGCGCGACGTCTTGCACCGCACCGGCCTGCCAAAGGTCCACCGGCACCTGTTGCTGGCGCAGGCGTGCCTGAAGCGCTTCGATGGCCGCACGGGACTCGGGCCGTTCGAACACCAACAGCGAGCCGTCCACCTTCAGCAGGTCGGGGCGCTGGATGTCACCGAGCAACCGGTGCCAGGCGTCGAGCGAATGTTCATTCAGCGCCCGCAAAGCCGCAACGGTGTGGCGAAACGGCGCCGGGCGCAGGTTCAGCAGCAGGCGGGTGAACCAGGGCAGGGCCCGGGGCAGGTATTTCCAGTCCAGGCGCAGCGGGCCCATGGGATCCATGAGCATGGCCGGCAGGCGCTTGAGGATCGACAGGTCGGCGATCGGGAACACCTGCTCGGTCGCCAGGTGCCCGGCGTTGCCGAACGAGGCGCCGTGGCCGGGCGCCTGCCGGTCGATCACCGCCACCCGCAGGCCTTGCCGCGCCAGGCGCAGCGCACAGGCCACGCCGATGATGCCGGCGCCGACCACGGCGATGTCGTGCGTGTCGTCGGTCATGGCCTAGGCTTCCCTTTGGCCGTCGAACAGCCGGCGCAGGCCCAGCGGATTGGCCTGGCGCAGCGCTTGCGGCAACAGCGCGTCCGGGAAGTCCTGGTAGCAGACCGGGCGCAGGAAACGCTGGATCGCCGCCGTGCCGACGGAAGTGCTGCGTGGGTCGGAGGTGGCCGGGAACGGGCCGCCGTGCACCATCGCGTCGCAGACTTCGACGCCGGTGGGCCAGCCGTTGACCAGCAAGCGTCCGGCCTTGCGCTCCAGGGTCGGCAGCAGGGCGCGGGCCTGATCCAGATCGTCGTCGTCCAGGTGTAGGGTGGCGGTGAGTTGACCTTCCAGGTGCTCGGTGACCCGGCGGATCTCGTCGAAGTCCTCGCACTGCACGACCAGCGAAGCGGCGCCGAACGCTTCGGCCTGCAAGCGGCGGTCGGCGAGGAAATCGGCGGCGTCGGTCACGAACAGGTGCGCCTGGCCCTGGTTCGGCCCGGTGGCGCGTTGGCCGACGGCGGCGATGCGCGCGTGCGGGTGTTCGGCCAAGGCGTTCACGCTGGCCTCGAATGCACTGAAGATGCCCGGCGTGAGCATGGTCTGGGCGGCGCTGCGTTGAAGGTGCTCGGCGGCGCTGGCGACGAAGGCGTCCAGCGCCGGCCCCTTGAGGGCGATCACCAGGCCGGGGTTGGTGCAGAACTGGCCGGCGCCCAGGGTCAGCGACGCCACGAAGCCTTGGGCCAGGGCCTCGCCCCGGTTGCGCAGTGCCGCCGGAAACAGCAGCACCGGGTTGATCGAGCTCATTTCCGCGTACACCGGGATCGGCTCCGGGCGCGCCTGGGCGGCCTGGCACAGGGCGAGCCCGCCGCTGCGCGAGCCGGTGAAGCCGACGGCTTTGATGCGCGGGTCGCTGACCAGCGCGATGCCGACCTCAGGACCTGAGCCGTAGAGCAGCGAAAACACCCCCTCCGGCAATCCGCAGGCCTTCACCGCACGGGCCACGGCGCGGCCCACCAGTTCGCTGGTGCCGGGATGGGCGCCGTGGGCCTTGACGACCACCGGGCAGCCCGCCGCCAGCGCCGACGCGGTGTCCCCACCGGCCACGGAGAACGCCAACGGGAAATTGCTCGCACCGAACACCGCCACCGGGCCCACCGGCACCTGACGCTGACGCAGGTCGGCGCGGGGCAGGGGCTGGCGTTGCGGTTGGGCGGGGTCGATGCGCACGTCCAGCCATTCGCCGGCCCGCACCGTGCGGGCGAACAGGCGCAGTTGCTGGCAGGTGCGGCCGCGTTCGCCCAGCAGGCGCGGGCGCGGCAGGCCGGTTTCGGCCATGGCGCGGTCGATCAGCGCGTCGCCGAGCGCTTCGATTTCCAGGGCGATGGTGTCGAGGAATTCGGCGCGCCGTTCAACGGGCGTTTCGCGGTACGGATCGAAAGCGGCCTCGGCCAAGGCGCAGGCCTGTGCGACCTGCTCGGCGTCGCCGCCGAGGTAGGCCGGCTCCAGCGCGGTGTCGGTGGTCGGGTCGATCCCTCGGATCGCCTCGCGGTGGCCGGTGACGGCGTGTTGGCCGATCAGCAGTTTGCCCGTCAGGGTCATGGCGTGTACCTGGTCAAGAGAATGAGGCCCGCCGCAGGTGCCTGCGGCGGGTGGGCGCGCAGCGCAGGTCAGGCGAGGTTCTGTTCCGCCGACCAGTTTTCGTACCAGTGGCGGAACAGCGCGTACTGGTTTTCCGCGTAGCGGCGCTGGGCGTCGGTGAGCGCGTCGGTCTCGTTGAAGTGCAGGGTGTATTCCTTGTCGCCGTTGAGCACCATCAGGTGCTTGTAATACAGCACCAGGTCGGTGCCCTCGTCGAAGGACGACAGCACCGCCAGCGCCGATTCCAGCTCGCGCGCCTGGCGACGGGCCTTGGCGTCGCCCTTGGCCGCCTGCTTGCTCAGGGCCACCAGTCGCAGCACTTCCCGGGGCAGGGCGTTGCCGATGCCGGTGATGGCGCCGGTGGCGTTGCAGTTGACGAAGCCGTGCACCACCTGGGTGTCGACGCCGACCATGAGGGTCACGTCGTCATCTTTGGAGGTGATGTGTTCGGCGGCGTAACGCAGGTCGGCGGCGCCGCCGAACTCCTTGAAGCCGATCAGGTTCGGGTGCTCGCGGCGCAGTTCGAAGAACAGGTCGGCGCGGGTGGCGAAGCCGTAGTAGGGGCTGTTGTAGATCACCGCCGGCAGCTTCGGCGCGGCGTTGAGGATGGCGGCGAAGTGGGCCTTCTGCGCGGTCGCCGAGGCGCCCCGGGACAGCACGCGGGGAATCACCATCAGGCCCTGGGCGCCGACCTTGGCCGCATGGGCGGCATGGGACACGGCCTCGCGGGTGTTGACCGCACCGGTGCCGACGATGGTCGGGATACCGGCGGCCACCAGGCGCGCCACGCCTTCCTGGCGCTCGGCTTCGGTCAGCAGCGGCCAGTCGCCCATGGAGCCGCAGTACACGACTGCGCTCATGCCGATGTCGATCAGCTCGCGCCCCTTGGCCACCAGCGCGTCGAAGTCCGGTTTGCGCTGTGGGGTGCACGGGGTCATCAGGGCGGGCATGCAGCCGGTGAAAATGTTGTCGCTCATGGTCGTTCTCCAGGGTTCAGTGATTGATCGGGTTGAAAAGCGGCGCGGCGGCTCAGATGCCCCACGCGAACGGATCGGTTTCGTCGATCAGCAGGGTGCTGTCGGCGGTCATGTGGGCGCGGCCGGTAATGGCGGGGCGAATGCGTTCGCCTTCCCATTCGTAGCGGCCCTCGAAGCGGCTGCCGGTGACGCTCGCCTGCACCCAGCGCTGGCCGGGCGCAAGCTTGCCGTCGGCGGCCAGGCACGCGAGCTTGGCGCTGGTGCCGGTGCCGCAGGGCGACCGGTCGTAGGCCTTGCCGGGGCACATGACGAAGTTGCGGCTGTCGGCCTGGGCGTCGGCGGCGAACAGTTCGACATGGTCGATCAGTGCGCCGTCCTCACCGTGGATGCCTTGGGCTTCGAGGGCCTTGAGCATCGCCCAGGTGAACTCGGTGAGGGCTTCGGCGTTGTCCAGGGTCAGCGTCTGCCCGTGCTCGGAGACAAGGAAGAACCAGTTGCCGCCCCAGGCGATGTCGCCGAGGAAGCGGCCATGGCCCGGCACGTCTACCGGCACCTGTTTGCGGTGGCGGTAGGCGGGCACGTTGTACAGGGTCACCGCGCCGTCCTCGTGCAGAACCGCACTGACCGGGCCCACCGGCGTGTCGATCTTGTGCACGCCGGCCGCGATCAGGCCCAGGTGCACAAGCGACGCGACCAGGCCGATGGTGCCGTGGCCGCACATGCCCAGGTAACCGGCGTTGTTGAAGAAGATCACGCCGCAGGTGGCCTCCGGCGACACCGGTTCGCAGTACAGGGCGCCGACCAGCACGTCGTTGCCGCGCGGCTCCAGCAGGCAGGCGCGGCGCCATTGGTCGTGGTGCTGGCGCAGGGCGTCGCGTTTTTCGGCCATGGTGCGGCCGGGCAGGTCGGGGAAGCCTTTCATCACCAGGCGCGTGGGTTCGCCGCCGGTGTGCGAATCGATGACGTGTACTCGTTTCATGGACGTGTCCCGTTGAGTGGTTTCAGTAGGCGCCGGCGGTGCGCGGCTTGGCGGTGGCGTGGTCGGAGGCGGCGGCTTCGCTTTCGTCGTCCTCGGACTCCAGCTGCAGCAGGTGCGCCGGCACGCCGGTCGCCGCGCCCCAGTAGTAGATGCCGGTGGCGCAGGCGGCTACGACGAGGGTGTCGAACGGGTGGGCAAGCAGGCCCAGGCCGCCGAAGGTGCCGAGTTTCGACAGCACCAGGGTCACGGCGTAGAACGCGATCAGCCAGGCCGAGGAGCGCACTTGCCGCGCCAGGCTCAGGTGGGCGGTGGGCACGAACCGGCCGCACAGCAGGTACACGACGAACATCAGGATCTGCAGGCCGAGCAGCCAGGACACGGTGTTCCAGCCCGACCAGTAGACGATCAGCGCGGCGATGATGAACGACACCGGCCCCAGCACGCCCATGCGCTTGACCCGGAACGGGCGCGGCAGGTCCGGCGCGTTGCGGCGCAGCGCCGCCACGGACACCGGCGCCACGGCATAGCTGAGCACCAGGGCGGCGGACACCACGTTGATCAGCGCTTCCCACGACGGGAACGGCAGCGTCCAGAACACCGACAGGCCGAAGGTCAGCCACAGCGCCGGGCGCGGAATCCCGGACTGGGCGTCGATGCGGGTGAAGACCTTGAAGAAGGTGCCGGTCTGCGCCCAGCCGTAGATCACCCGCGGGGTGGCGTTCATGTAGATGTTGCCGCAGCCGCTGGGGGAGATCACCGCGTCGGCCACCACCAGATAGGCCAGCCAGCCCACGCCCAGCGCCAGGGCGATGTCGCGGTAGGGCAGGGCGAATTCCTTGGTCACGCCGGCCCAGCCGTTGGCGAGCATTTCGGTGGGCACGCCGCCGAGGAACGCCACTTGCAGCAGCACGTAGATGGCGGTGGACAGCAGCACCGACAGGATCAGCGCGATCGGAATGGTGCGCTGCGGGTTCTTCACCTCGCTGGCCACCGAAATGATCGGGGTCAGGCCGAGGTAGGCGAAGATGATCCCGCCGGCGGAGACCGCCATTTCCACACCGGACAGGCCGAACGGCGCGAAGCCCTGGACCTGGAAGTTCTCTGGCTTGAAGAAGGTGAACAGCACGCCGATCACCAGCAGCGGCACGATGAACTTGAACACGCTCACCAGGTTGTTGGCCTTGGCGAAGGTCTTCACGCTGCGGTAGTTGAGCAGGAAGAACACGCAGAGCAGGCCGAACTGCACCAGCCAGCCCAGCAGCGTCGGGTCGCTGCTGCCGGCCTTGGTCAGCCCGGGGAACCAAGCCGCCGCGTATTGCCGCGACGCCACCACTTCGATCGCCACCAGGCTGGAGAAGGCGATCAGGGTGATGAAGCCCATCAGGTAACCGAGCAGCGGCCCGTGGGAATACACCGGGTAACGCACCACGCCGCCGGCCCGGGGCAGGGCCGCGCCCAGTTCGCAGTAGACGATGCCCAGCAGCAACACGGCGAACCCGCCCAGCAGCCAGGAGAAGATCCCCGCCGGCCCGGCGATGGCGGACACGTGGCTGGCCGCGAACAGCCAGCCCGAACCGAAGATCGCGCCGAGCCCGATGAAGGTGAGGTCGATCAATGAGAGTTGTTTCTTGAACTTGCCTTGGCCTGACATGGCATCGCCTTCTTGTGAGTTATTGGATAGGCAGTCGTGACGTCATTGGAACGGCCAAACAATGAACCCATCGGCTGCGGCGCGATTGATGTTTTGTGCAGGCGCCGATGACGAAATCGGCACAGTCGCGGTTCCGCGCACCAGCCCTCGACACGCCGTCGGCGTTGCTGCACTCTGCACCCGGACTGCAGTGCACCCGAACCGCATTGCATCTGGACCGCATCGGGCCGGATCATCCGCCGGAGGGAGAGACTCACCATGCACGACGCATTCGCGATCCTGTGCCAGGGCGACGACGCGCACCGGCCCCGCACGCTCCAAGAACTGCTGGCGGGGGTGGGGCTGCTGTTGCCGATGCTGGATGCGATCCCCAACGCGGCGATCTTCATCAAGGACGTGGAGGCGCGGTACGTCCTGGCCAACCGCACGCTGGTGCAGCGCTGCGGGTTGAAGGACCTCAAGCCGCTGCTGGGCAAGACCAGCGCGCAGGTGTTTCCGGCGCAGCTGGGGCCGGGCTACACCGAGCAGGACCGGCGGGTGCTGGAGGAAGGGTGGGTGCTGGAGGACCAGCTTGAGCTGCACCTGTACGGCAGCCGCGAGCCGGGCTGGTGCCTGACCCACAAGCGGCCGCTGTACGACCGCGACGGTGCGATCATCGGCCTGGCGGGGATTTCCGTGGACCTGCAGTCGGCCAGCGAAACCCACCCGGCGTTCCAACGGCTGGCGGCGGTGGACGAGCATATCCGCGCCCATTTCAACCGACGGGTCACCCTGGGCGAGCTGACCCGCATCGCCGGCATTTCAGTGGCGCAGCTGGAGCGCTACTGCAAGCGGGTGTTCCACCTCACGCCCCGGCAGATGATCCAGAAAGTGCGGCTTGAACATGCGCACCGGCTGCTGCACACCGACCTGCCGATCACCGAGGTCGCGCTGCAGTGCGGCTACACCGACCACAGCGCATTCACCCGGCAATTCAAGGCCTCGACCGGCTTCACGCCCCGTCAGTACCGGCAGGCGACCGCGCCGTGAGGGCGGGCGCCTTGCGGATCAAGGGGCGCGTCGCAACGCCAGGGCGAGGGACATCTTGCCGATCAGCGCGGCGATTTCCTTGGCGCCGAAGCAGCGGAACTTGACGCTGCCGGCCGGGGTGTCGAGGCGCACGATCTTGGTCACGAACCCGCCCTCGACGGTGACCTTGCGGATCGCGGCCATCGGCACTTCGATGTCCATCGTGCCGGTCTGCACCGCGCGGTTCATGGCGTTGGCGCTCAAGCGCACGGCGCGCTGGGTGACCTCCACCTTGCCGCCGACCCACAGGCCGCCGTACGCCTCCTTGAACGCGTCCAGCACACTGGCCAGGACATCGACATGGCCTTCGCCGACGTCGTCATAGAACTCGGCGACTTCGTCGGCGTCCATTTCGGCATCGGCCACCAGAAAGTTGGCCAGTTTCGATTTCAAGATCTCTTCGCTCATCCATGCCTCTCCATGATCGGGTTCGCCCTCCCAAAAACAGATGCCTGTTTACCTGATCGCGGTGCCGGAGGCCAACCGAATGTCTAGCGCCGATGCTGCTTCGGTGCCGGCCCAGTGCGTTTTCGCCAAGGCCTGCTAGCGTTGATCCTTCATCGTCAATCAGCCGACAGGAACGGATGCCATGAGCCAACGAACAACCTTGTGTCTCGTGAACGTGAGCGGGCACGACATCGCGGCCATGCAGGTCAGCGGCGCCAGCGGCTTCGAAAAGGGCAATGACCCGTCGGGGTTCATCCACGGCCCTTTGCCCAACCAGGATTCGGTCACAGGTTACGTCGAGCTGATTGCCGCCCCGGCGAACTTCACCGTCGGGCTGACCTTCGCCGACGGCACCACCCTGAGCTTCACGGACGACCAGCAAAGCGCGCAGACCCGGCACATCGGCGTGATCCCCCACACCGGCACGGCGCAGGGCCTGGAGGTGTGGCGCAGCACCGGGGGCGATGTGGGCGACAGCTCCCACGGCACCAACGGCCTCTACATCCGGACGGTGGCGGTGCCCGACCATTCCGGCTGGATGGGGGCGCTGCAGAAGCGCAAGCCCGGCATCCTGCTCAACGACGTGACGATGCCCGGCAGCCACGACGCGGGCATGTACGTGACCCACGACTATCCGTTGGGGGGCGGCGGCGAGTGGGCCAAGACCCAGAGCCTGACCACCCTGCAGCAGCTTCAGGCCGGTTCGCGCTATTTCGATCTGCGGATCTGCTGGCGCGACGGCCACCTGTCGACCTATCACGGGGACACCGGCTACGGCGCCTACGGGGCGCTGCTGAGCGACATCCTCACGGATGTGCAGGCCTTTCTTACCGGCCCCAGCGGCAATGAGGAAGTGGTCATCCTCAAGTTCTCCCACACCTACACGGACACGATCGACAGCATCATCGACGTGGTGAAGACCCAGTCGATGCGGCTGATGCTCCCGAAACAGGGCTCGGGAACCAATCTCGCGCAGACGCCGTTGAGCATGATGAAAGGCAAGATCGTCATGGTGTTCGACAGCGAGTTCGAGGGGGAGTGGGACCAGGCGCAGGGGATCTGGCCGTACTTCGACACGACGGAAAAACCGTCGTCGGTCATCGGGCGGGATCTGACGGTCTACGACCATTACGCCGACCAGACCGATTACCCGACCATGGCCGGCGACCAGACGGCCAAGCTCGGCAAATACGGCGGTTGGGGGGACAGTTATCTGTTCTTGCTGTCGTGGACGTTGACCGGGGACACGCAGGTGCGCGATACCGAGGTGCTGGCCGGCATGGCCAACCCGTGGTTGCCCCAGGTGCTTGCCGACAAGACGCTCAGGTACGGGCGGCGCCCGAACATCGTTTACCTCGACTTCATCGACCCTTGGCTGTGCGGGGTGATCCTCGGGCTGAACGACCAGGTGCTGATCCGTCGCTACAACTACGCGTCGGCAGGCGGCATCGGCGATTGCCTGGGGATGTGCCCGCCCTCGGGGGGCTGGCAGTTTCCCGTTCCGCTGTTCTACGCGCCGACGGTGGCCGCTGCCGGCAACGTGCCGGTCTACCAGTACCAGGCGCACGATCCTGAGCGCTACTGCTACACCCTGGACAGCGACTTCCCGTTCGGCACCCGCGAGCAGGCGCCGTTCTTCGGGCTCGTCGCCGGGCAGCCGGACAGTGCACCGCTGTACCAGTACATCAAGCCGTTCACCGACAAGCACGGCAAGCCGCAGACCGCCTATGGCTACGGCCTGACGACGACACCGCCGGCCGGCTGGGGCAACAGCGGCGTGGCGTTCGACGTGTTGCCGTATCGTTGAGGCGCTTCGGCGGGGGCGGTGAGCAGGTGGCCTGCCGGGTGTTCGCGGGGTCGGCAACGGCGGACATCTGGCTTACACTGGCCGCCGTTTTTCCATCCACCGACAAGAGATAGCCATGGCCAACGCGGACATCACCTTCATCCCCGATCCCGATGCGGACTCCATTTCCTCCGACGTCGCCGGCTTCGGCGGCCTGCTGGTCTCCACCCAGATCCCGACCCGCGCCGACGGCAGCCTTGAGCTGGGCGACATCACCCTGCAAAGCGAATGCACCCTGCAAGCGCTGAAAGTGGCGCTGGAGAAGGCCGGCAGCTCGATGGACCGGGTGCTGCACCTGACCATCTACCTCACCGACATGGCCGACCGCGCGGCGTTCAACGAAGTCTACAAGCGCTTCTTCGCCAAGCCTTGGCCGGTGCGCGCCGCCGTCGGCGTGGCCTCCCTGGCCGTGGACGGCATGCGCGTGGAAGTCACCGCCATGGCCGCCAAGGCCTGATCCCGATCCCTTGGCGGGAGCGAGCGGGTCAGCCAATGATGATGTCGGCAATGCCGGCCTCATCGCTGGCAAGCCAGCTCCCACAGTGATCCCAGGTGTTCGCAATCGCTGTACACCACCAAACCCTGTGGGAGCTGCGGTGCGACGATTCGACTTGCCAGCGATGAGGGCAGTCCTGCCGACATCTGTGGTGCCTGACCCACCGCCATCGGGCAGGGCACGCGTGCCGCCCGGCCGTTTCGCAGCTACAATGCGCGCCTCAACCGTGTCAGCCTGATTAAAAAAACTATGTCCTTGCCCAAGCATCACCTGGAACTGCTCAGCCCTGCCCGCGATGTGGCCATCGCCCGCGAGGCCATCCTGCACGGCGCCGATGCCGTCTACATCGGCGGCCCGAGCTTCGGTGCGCGCCACAACGCCTGCAACGAGGTGAGCGAGATCGCTGAGCTGGTGAAGTTCGCCCGCCGCTACCATGCGCGGATCTTCACCACCATCAACACCATCCTGCACGACAACGAACTGGAGCCGGCGCGCAAGCTGATCCACCAGTTGTACGACGCCGGCGTCGATGCGCTGATCGTCCAGGACCTGGGGGTGATGGAGCTGGACATCCCGCCGATCGAGCTGCACGCCAGCACCCAGACCGACATCCGCACCTTGGCACGGGCCAAGTTCCTCGATCAGGCCGGTTTCTCCCAGCTGGTGCTGGCCCGTGAGCTGAACCTCAAGGAAATCCGCGCCATCGCCGACGAGACCGACGCGGCCATCGAATTCTTCATCCACGGCGCGCTGTGCGTGGCGTTCTCCGGGCAGTGCAACATCTCCCACGCGCAGACCGGCCGCAGCGCCAACCGCGGCGACTGCTCCCAGGCCTGCCGCCTGCCGTACACCCTCAAGGATGAGAAGGGCGGCGTGATCGCCTACGAAAAGCACCTGCTGTCCATGAAGGACAACAACCAGAGCGCCAACATCCGCGCCCTGGTCGAGGCCGGCGTGCGTTCGTTCAAGATCGAAGGGCGCTACAAGGACATGGGCTACGTGAAGAACATCACCGCCTACTACCGCCAGCGCCTGGACGCCGTGCTCGAAGACCGCCCGGACCTGGCCCGCGCCTCCAGCGGCCGCACCGCGCACTTCTTCGTGCCGGATCCGGAAAAGACCTTCCACCGCGGCAGCACCGACTACTTCGTCAGCGAGCGCAAGATCGACATCGGCGCGTTCGACTCGCCGACCTTCACCGGCCTGGCCGTGGGCACCGTGGAGAAAGTCGGCAAGCGTGACCTGCAAGTGGTCACCCACGAGCCGCTGTCCAACGGCGACGGCCTCAACGTGCTGATCAAGCGCGAAGTGGTGGGTTTCCGCGCCAACATCGCCGAGCCCAAGGGCGAGTTCGACGAAGACGGCGAAAAGCGCTACCGCTACCGCGTCGAGCCCAACGAAATGCCGGAAGGCATGTACAAGCTGCGGCCGAACCATCCGCTCAACCGCAACCTCGACCACAACTGGCAGCAGGCCTTGCTCAAGACCTCCGCCGAACGCCGGGTCGGCGTGTCGTGGGCGGCGCGCCTGCGCGAGGAGCGTCTGGAACTGACCGTCACCAGCGAGGAGGGCGTCAGCGCCAGCGTGGCCCTGGACGGCCCGTTCGGCCTGGCCAACAAGCCGGAGCAGGCGCTGGAGCAACTGCACGACCTGCTTGGCCAACTGGGCACCACCCAGTACCACGCCACCGCCGTCGAGCTGGATGCGCCCCAGGCGTTCTTCATCCCGAACTCGCAGCTCAAGGCCCTGCGCCGCGAAGTGATCGACGCGCTGACCGAGGCGCGGATCGCCGCCCATCCGCGTGGCGGGCGCAAGGCCGAGACCACGCCGCCGCCGGTGTACCCGGAGTCGCACCTGTCGTTCCTGGCCAACGTCTACAACCAGAAGGCCCGCGACTTCTACCACCGTCACGGGGTCAAGCTGATCGACGCGGCCTACGAGGCCCACGAAGAACCGGGCGAAGTGCCGGTGATGATCACCAAGCACTGCCTGCGGTTCTCCTTCAACCTGTGCCCGAAACAGGCCAAGGGCGTGACCGGCGTGCGCACCAAGGTGGCGCCGATGCAGCTGATCCATGGCGACGAGGTGCTGACCCTCAAGTTCGACTGCAAGCCGTGCGAGATGCACGTGATCGGCAAGATGAAAGGCCACATCCTCGACCTGCCGCAGCCGGGCAGCGTGGTCGGCCACATCAGCCCCGAAGACCTGCTCAAGACCATCCCCCGCGCCCCGCACTGACCGGGTGCCGGCGCGCGCCTCCGCGTCGCGCCGGCCGCAGGCTCAGCCCACGGACTTCAGCGGGATCGGCCCCTGGAGCCGCTCCGTCAGGGTGGCGCAGTACCAGTCGTCGAACTGGCACACGCCGGTCTCCGCCGTTTCCGAGTAGGGCCCCGGCTCGTAGGACGGCGACGTCACGCCGCGCTGCGTGCCTTCCACCAGCGTGCGGTCCTGGTCGTTGGTGGCGAGCCAGACCTTGGTCAGCCGCTCGATGTCGTAGTCCACGCCTTCCACCGCCGAACCGTGCACCAGCCACTTGGTGGTCACCAGCGTCTCGGTGGCGCTGATCGGCAGCACCCGGAAACTCAGCGCATGGTCGCCCAGGAAGTGGTTCCAGGTGGACGGGTAGTGGAAGTACAGCAGCGCGCCGATGTCCGGTTCGCCGGTCTTGTCGAGCCTGCCGGCCACCGCCGGCTTGCCGTCCAGGGTGTAGCTCACCGCGCCGGACGACAGCGGGATGCGGGTCATGCGGAACTGGCCGTTGATGTCCATCACCAGCCGGCTCGGCAGCCCGGCGCTCTCGCAGGTGTTCCAGTAGGCCGACAGCACGGGGTCGTCCTCGCCGCTGGTGCCGCCCACCGACAGGTTGTCGACGAACGACTTCAGCAGCTCAGGGTGCGAACCGTCGCAGTGGTAGCACTCGCGGTTGTTCTCGAACACCAGTTTCCAGTTGCCCTTTTCGACGATGTTCGACTCGAACGCCACTTTGCAGTCGTCGAGGAAGTGCGGGGCGAGGAACGGGCTGACCGCCTTGCGGAAACCCTCGAAGTCCGGCGCCTTGGCCGCGACGCAGACATAGATGTAGCTGTGCACGATCTCGCAGTGCACGGGCTTGAGGTTGTATTGCGTCTTGTCGAAGTCCTGGCCCATGTTGCCGGCGAACAGCAGGTTGCCGTCCAGCTCGTACGTCCACTTGTGGTAGGGGCAGACCATCTTCGCCACCTTGCCGTGATCGGCTTCGCAGATCTTCGCGCCGCGGTGGCGGCAGGCGTTGTGGAAGGCGCGCACTTCGCCGTCCTTGCCGCGCACCACCGCGACCGGGTAATCGCCGACCTGCAAAGTGAAGTACTGGCCCGGCTTGGGGATCTCGAAGGTGTGCCCGGCGAAGATCCAGTCCTTGTGCCAGAGGTGCTCCAGGTCCTGCCGGTAGACCTCTTCGTCCTTGTAGAGGGCGCCCGGCAACGAATGCCAGGGTTTGCGCTGTTTGATCAGGTCAAGCACGGTGTCTTTGTTGTTCATTGTTTTCCTCGCCATGAGCGTTGGGGCCGGTTTCCCGCCGGGGATGACTGACAGCAGCCTATCCCCGGGAGGAAAACCGTCACAAACGACATTTGCTGCGGGCAATCGATGCGTTGAGGTTATGGAACGGAGCGGTCGGACGCCTGGAACAGCGGCTCCAGTGCCACGATGGCGGACGGTGCCCGGGCCAGTTGCCGCACGGCCTGTTTCACGGCCTGGGCGTGTTCCTGGCCGAGGCGGGCAGCGAACAGATCGAACTTGTGTTCGAGCTCCAGCGCCGTGAGTGCCGTGGCGGGGTCGCCACGGGCGGCGGTGATGGGGCTGACGACCTGGCTGCCGTCCTTGCGGGTGACGGTGAGCCGCGAAAGGATTTCGCCGGGGAACCGCGCCGAGAGATCGGCGGCCTCGACGACCTCGATGCGCCGGCTCAGGGCCAGGATGTCGGCGGCGTGGATGGCCGCGCCGGTGACTTCGTCAGGCCCCAGCCGGCCCCTGACGATCAGCGCCGCCAGCGGGAAGGCGAGGGCGTACTGGGCTTGGTCGGCATCCTGCGGCGTGTGGCCTTGCAGGCACATCGACTCGTAGAAGGTCTCCACGCGGAGCGTTTCGATGGCGTCGGCGGTGAGGCCAGGGTCGATGCGCTGCAGTTCCAGCATCGCCGTCAACGCCGGCTGCGCCCAGCGGCAGACCGGCCAGGGCTTGAAGTACTGGCTGTCGATCTCCCAGCGCTGGCCAAGGTCGTTCCAGTGTTCGGCGACCGAGGCGTCTTCGACCGTTTCCGCCGGCGCGCCGGTCACGCCCTCCATGGCCATCAGCAGCGCATTCAGCCCGGTGAACGCCCCGGCGCCGTGGGCGTCGCGCAGCATGGTCGGCGCCAGCACCACGCGCATCATCGGGCAACGGGCGCTGAAGTATTCGGCGATGCCCAAGGCATGGCGGAAGGTCGCTGCGTCGAAGTCCAGCAAGCGGGCACCGGCGCAGACCACGCCGATGGCCGAGAACCCGCCGGAGGCGTGGTAGGTGGGCGAGGTCGCCATCAGCGCGGTGCCGGCGCGCAGGGCGGTTTCATAGCCGATGCACAGCGCGGTCAGCAGTTCGTGCCGCTGGTGATCGGCACCGGCGGCATCCGCACCGAAGACGCGGTGTACTTCGCCGAACACGCCAAGTCCCTGGAGGCCGACGCCATCCTGGTGGGCTCGCCGCCCTATGCGCTGCCGACCCAGCAGGAAATCGCCGCCCACGTGCTGGCCGTGGATCAGGCGGCCGGCCTGCCGATCATGCTCTACAACTACCCGGCGCGGATGGGCGTGGGAATGGGCAACGCGTTCTTCGACGCCATCGCCGGCTGCAAGAACATCGTCGCGATCAAGGAAAGCTCCGGCGACACCGCGCGCCTGCACCGTCTGGCCCACGCCCATCCGTCGATCCAGCTGTCCTGCGGCTGGGACGACCTGGCCCTGGAATTCTTCGCCTGGGGCGCCCGCAGCTGGGTGTGCGCCGGCTCCAACTTCCTGCCCCGCGAGCACGTCGCGCTGTATGAAGCGTGCGTCCTGGAAAAGAACTTCGACAAGGGCCGGCGGATCATGTCGGCGATGCTGCCGCTGATGGATGCGCTGGAAAGCGGCAAGTTCGTCCAGTCCATCAAGTACGGCTGCGAGCTGGCGGGCCTGCGCGCCGGCGGCGTGCGCAAGCCGATGCTGGCGCTGGACACCGCCGAGCGGCAGGCGCTGGAGCGCGTCGTCACGACGCTCAAGGACAACGTCGCCCGCATCGTCGAGGAGGCCTGACATGAGCGATCTTCTGAGCCGTCAGCAATACCGTGACCTGGCCGCCGGGTTGGAACTGCGCAACCGCGCCTTCATCGACGGCGCGTTCTGCGCGGCGTTGTCCGGCAAGACCTTCACCACCACCAACCCGGCCACCGACGAGGTGCTGACCGAAATCGCGGCGTGCGGCGTGCAGGATGTGGACGCCGCCGTCGCCGCCGCCAAGCGGGCGTTCGACGACGGCCGTTGGCAATCGCTGGCGCCGTCGGCGCGCAAGTCGGTGCTGCTGCGTTTCGCCCAACTGCTGGAGGACAACGCCCACGAACTGGCGCTGCTCGAAAGCCTGGACAGCGGCAAGCCGATCCGCGAATGCCAGACCATCGACGTGCCCGAGACGATCCATACGCTGCGCTGGCACGCCGAACTGATCGACAAGGTCTACGACGCGACGGCGCCCACCGGCTCCGGCGCGGTGACGATGGTCGTGCGCGAGCCCATCGGCGTGGTCGGCCTGGTGCTGCCGTGGAACTTCCCGCTGCTGATGCTGGCCTGGAAAATCGGCCCGTCCCTGGCCGCCGGCTGTTCGGTGGTGGTCAAACCGGCCAAGGAAACCACCCTGAGCACCCTGCGCGTGGCCGAGCTGGCGCACCAGGCCGGGATCCCGGCGGGTGTGTTCAACGTGGTGCCAGGCGGCGGCAAAGAGGCGGGCGAGCCGCTGGGCCGCCACCCGGACGTGGCCATGGTCAGCTTCACCGGCTCCACCGACACCGGCCGGCTGTTCCTCAAGTACTCCAGCGAATCCAACCTCAAGCGCATCGTGCTGGAGTGCGGCGGCAAGAACCCGGCAGTGGTGATGAACGACGTCGAAGACCTCGACCACGTCGCCCGGCATGTGGTCAACGGCGCGTTCTGGAACATGGGCGAGAACTGCTCGGCGTCGTCGCGGCTGATCGTGCACGCCGACGTCAAGGAAGCCTTGCTCGAACGCATGCTGGCGCAACTGGCGGACTGGAAGATGGGCGATCCGCTGGATCCGGACAACCGCCTGGGGTCGATGATCAGCAAGGCGCATTTCGACAAGGTGCGCGGCTACCTCGACGAAGCCAGGGATCGACAGCTCTCGCTGCGGGTCGGCGGCGACACGGCCAAGGGCATCTTCGTCGAGCCGACGATCATCGATGGCGTCACCCGTGACAGCCGTCTGTTCCAGGAGGAAATCTTCGGCCCGGTGCTGGGCGTGACCACCTTCACCACGGTGGACGAGGCCATCGACCTGGCCAACGACACCGCCTACGGCCTGGCGGCGTCGGCCTACACCGGCAGCCTGCGCCATGCGCTGAAACTGTCGCGGGGCATTCGTGCCGGCATCGTCACGGTGAACTGCTTCGGCGAGGGCGACGCCTCCACGCCGTTCGGCGGCTACAAGGAGTCCGGCTTCGGCGGGCGCGACAAGTCGGTCTGGGCCCATGACCAGTACACGGAGCTGAAGACGATCTGGATCGACGCCTCTTGACGCGCAGGCGTTAAGGGCCGGCGGCGTCTTCCACGGCGCCGTCGGCCGCCGGCTCGTCCCAGATCAGCCGCGGGTCGAAGCTCATCGCCGAGAGCATGGTGAACACCACCACCAGCCCGAAGAACAGGATGCCCGGCCGTGGCTCGATGTCGCCCAGGGCCTGGAACTTCACCAGTGCCGCCACCAGCGCCACCACCAGTACATCCAGCATCGACCAATACCCGATCAGCTCGACGAAGCGGTACAGCTTCGAACGCTCGCGCCGTGCGCCGGCACTGTTGCGCTGCACGCTGACCAGCAGCAGCGACAGGGCGACGAACTTGATCCCCGGCACCGCGATGCTGGCGATGAAGATGATCAGGGCGATGTCCCAGGCGCCGTGCTCCCAGAACTCGATGACCCCGCTCATGATCGTGCTGTCGGCGCCGTTGCCCAGCAGGGTGGTGTTCATCACCGGCAGCAGGTTGGCCGGCACGTAGAAGGCCAGGGCCGCGAACATGTAGGCCCAGGTGCGCGCCAGCGAGTTGGTCTTGCGCCGGTGCAGCGGGGCGTCGCAGCGCGGGCAGGTGTGCGGTTCGCCGGTCATGTCGCAGGCCAGCCCGCAGCTGTGGCACAGGCACAGGTTGAGTTCGGCGGCGGTCGGCGGTCGGTTCATGGCAGCTCCCAGAGGTCGCGCACGTCGCGCCCGGCGATGCGGATCAGCAACAGGCTCAATACGGCGAGGGCGAACAGGCCGATGCCCGGCAGCACGTCCAGCATGCCCGCCAGCTTGAACACCGCGACCATGGCGCCGAGCAGGCACACCTCCAGCATGCTCCAGGGGCGCAGGGTCTCCAGCCAGCGCATGCACAGCTTGAAGCCCGGCGCCCGGTGCGCACCGAGGGCGAAGCACAGCACCCAGATCAGCAGCACCAATTGGAACGCCGGGGCGATGATGATCGCGATCGCCGCGACCATGGCCATGAAGGTGATCGGCCCCTGGCTCAGGGCGAGCACCGAGTCCCACAGCGTCGCGCTGTTCTTCAGGCCCTTCATGCTGATGCTCATCACCGGGTAGAAATTGGCGAACAGCCACAGCATGGCGGCGGTGAAGCTCAGGGCCAGGCGCTGCTGCACGGTCATGCCGCTGTAGCGCTGGAGCACGCCGCCGCAGCGCACGCAGAGGGTCTTCTGGTGCTTGGCGAGCGTGGCCTTGCGGTACACGCCATCGCAGTGCTCGCAGATGATCAGGTCGGTGCTGGCCATGGGCGCGCTCGACGGAAAACGGAAGGGCGGGGACTCATTGAATATAGAAGGGCGGGGGCAATCGGCAAGCGCAAAAAAACGGCCCGGAGGGGATTCCGGGCCGCTGGGGGGCGAGCGGTTAAAGGTGATCGGCGTCGATGATGGCCTGGGCGAACGCCTTCGGGTTCTCCTGGGGCAGGTTGTGGCCGATGCCGCCGTCGATCAGGCGGAACTGGTACTTGCCGGTGAAGCGTTTGGCGTAGTCCTCCGGAGCCGGGTGCGGCGCGCCGTTGGCGTCGCCCTCCAGGGTGATGGTCGGCACGCCGATGGACGGCGCGGTGGCGAGCTTCTGCTCCAGCGCCTCGTAGCGGCTCTCGCCCTGCACCAGGCCCAGGCGCCAGCGGTAGTTGAACACGGTGATGGCGACGTGGTCGGGGTTCTCCAGAGCCTTGGCGCTGCGGTCGAAGGTGGCGTCATCGAAGGCCCACTTCGGCGAGGCGGTCTGCCAGATCAGCTTGGCGAAGTCGTGGGTGTTCTTCGCGTAGCCGGCGGCGCCGCGGTCGGTGGCGAAGTAGAACTGATACCACCATTGCAGTTCGGCCTTGGGCGGCAGCGGGTTCTTGCCGGCGGCCTGATTGCCGATCAGGTAGCCGCTGACCGACACCAGCGCCTTCACACGCTCGGGCCACAGCGCCGAGACGATGTCCGCCGAACGCGCGCCCCAGTCGTAGCCGCCGAGCACGGCTTGCTTGATCTTCAGGGCGTCCATGAAGTCGATGACGTCGCTGGCCAGGGCGGCGGGCTGACCGTTGCGCGGGGTCTGCTCGGACAGGAAACGGGTGTCGCCGTAGCCGCGGGCATACGGCATCAGCACGCGGTAGCCCTTGGCCGCCAGCTGCGGTGCGACGTCGTCGTAGCTGTGGATGTCGTAGGGCCAGCCGTGCAGCAGGATCACCACCGGGCCGTCGGCCGGGCCGGTTTCGGCGTAGGCCACGTCCAGCAGACCGGCCTTGACGTGCTTGAGCGGGCCGAACGGCAGGTCGGCCTTCACACTGGCGGCGGCAGGCTGGGGCGCTTGCGAAGTGGCGGCCTGGGCCACGCCGAACGCGCCGAACTGCATCAGCGCGGCGGCAAGCACCGACAGGCCCAGCAGACGGCGGCTGGTGGCGCAAGAGGTGGCGTGCAGGGCTGGCTTCATGGGAACTCTCCTTGGCATGGGATGGGCGAGGGGTTCCGGCTGAACCCTTCAGGCTTGGGATCCATTAAAGCCCAGGGACGTATCCGGGCTGTTTCCGGTTGCGATGCCAGATGCCGGGGGATGTATCCCGATGGCGTCTGTACACACTGAGATACAAACCTGCTGCAGTGGGAACCAGACCTGTGGTGTGCATGAATCTTGTGAACACCTGGGATACCTGTGGGAGCTGGCTTGCCAGCGATGGCGGTGGGTCAGGCAACAGGGGTGTCGGCAGTGGTGGCCTCATCGCTGGCAAGCCAGCTCCCACAAGTTTTGCGGGGTGCCTGGATCTTGTGGACACCGGCGATACCTGCGGGAGCCAGCCTGCTGGCGATGGCGGTGGGTCAGGCAACCGAGATGTTGGCAGTGCTGGCCTCATCGCTGGCAGGCAAGCTCCTACAGGTTTTGCGGGGTGCCTGGATCTTGTGGACACCGGCGATACCTGCGGGAGCCAGCCTGCTGGCGATGGCGGTGAGGCAGGCAACTTAAATGTTGGCAGTGCTGGCCTCATCGCTGGCAGGCAAGCTCCTACAGGTTTTGCGGGGTGCCTGGATCTTGCGGGCAACCGGGATACCTGTGGGAGCTGCGGTGCGACGACTCGACTTGCCAGCGATGGCGGTGGCTCAGGCAACAGCTGTGGTTCAAGCCGCAGGCGGTGGTTTCGCCAATTCGATACCCTCGGCGCCCAGGCGTTTGAGGATCTCGAACAGCAGGTCGCTCTTGGTGATGCCGACGATCCGGGGGCTGGCGACGTAGCCGGTGACGGTCAAGGTGATGCCGTCGGGCGAGAGTTTGCTGAAGCGCACGAACGGCGCCGGTTTTTCCAGGAGGGTCTCGTGTTCGCGGTAGGTGTCCAGCAGCAGGTTCTTCACCTGCTCCGGGTCGATGTCCAGCGGGAACATCAGCTCCAGGGTCGCCACGCCCTGGGCGCTGCCGCCGAGGGTGACGTTGCGCAGGTTCTGCGAGATCAGCTGCGAATTGGGCACGATCACGATCGATCGGTCGCTCAACTGGATCTCCGTGGCGCGCACGTTGATGCGGCGGATGTCGCCCTCCACGCCGCTGATGCTGATCAGGTCGCCGACCTTCACCGGCCGTTCGGTGAGCAGGATCAGGCCGGAGACGAAATTCTTGACGATCTCCTGCAAGCCAAAGCCGATACCCACCGACAGGGCGCTGACGATCCACGCCAGGTTCGTCCACTGCACCCCCAACG
Source organism: Pseudomonas sp. B3(2017) (assembly GCF_002113595.1). Classification (NCBI taxonomy): domain Bacteria; kingdom Pseudomonadati; phylum Pseudomonadota; class Gammaproteobacteria; order Pseudomonadales; family Pseudomonadaceae; genus Pseudomonas; species Pseudomonas sp. B3(2017). Next base: position 221,037 of record NZ_NEIU01000009.1, on the reverse strand, counting down.
ATGACAGCGTCAGCAGGATCACGAACGCATAGCCGATGTTGGAGAACAGCGTGCTGAGGGACGCGCACATGCCCGGGTCCATGTCGGTCTTGGGCAGGAACTCATTGTCCAGCCAGCGGCGCAGGGCGCGGATCAGGTAGATGCCGATCATCAGCGCCAGCACCGCGTTGAGCAGATGCCCCGGCACGATGTTGAGCTTGCGCAGGCCGGCGCCGCCGAGGATCGCCACGATGTTGCTGACCAGTTGCCCCAGCGTGGTGCCGATGCCGCCGACGAACAGGGTGATCACCGTCAGCAGCAACAGCGCGGCGCGGCCGAAGCCGGCCAGCAAAATCGACAACTGATCCAGGCGCCGGTCGCTCATGCCCAGCAGGTGCTTGAGCGCCTTGCCGCTGGCGTGGCGGGGTGAGAACAGGAATTCGCAGCCGTCCTTGAACAGCTGCATCAGCAGGTAGAAACCGGTCAGGACGATGTAGCTCCAGATCAGCTCGTAGATCACGAAGCGGGCCAGGGACACGTACCCGGTGAGCAGGGCGATCAGCGAGACCACCATCGACACGCTGGTGATGGCGTAGATCGCCCCGGCCAGGGTGCTGACCTCCGCCGACGCGCCGTTGGCCGTCACCAGCGCCTTGCGCACGTTGCCGGTGCGCACCAGCATCGTCACGATGATCGCCAGCACGAACAGGGCCACCAGCCCGCGGATGCCCATCACCAGTTGGCTGCTCATGCCGGCGGCGGCGCACATCTGCGACAGCGTCACCAGCACCAGCAGCGTCCCGGCCAGCAGCCGCGCAAACGGCTTGAGCGCTTTCGCCACCGGGTCGGCGATGTCTGGCAGGCGCCACGACGGGTGCTCGGTGGACAGCAATGCCCGGCTCAGGCCGGTGATCATCACGCAGGCGTACACGGTCTTCTCGAACTCGGCGGAAAAGCTCGCCAGCATCGGCGTCAACGGCTCGTTGCGGGTGCAGGCGTAGTACAGCAATTGCAGGGCCACGCCGGTGGTGAGGATGGTGGCGATCGCCGAGGCGCTGGCCAGCGCGCTGCGGCGCAGGCGGCCCTCCGGCATGCGGTGGATGCAGAACTGCGCCATCTGACGGTCGGCGAAGCGCCGGCCCAGCGTCCAGATCAGCAAGGCCAGCAGCACCAGCACCGTGGTGTAGAAACGCTGGCCGGGCTTCCACACCTCGGCACCGGTCGCCTTCACCTGTGCGATGAATTCGCCCAGGCGCTGACGGTCGTCCGCCGACGGTTCGAGCATCGGCCGCCAGAAGTCCGGGTTGAGGATGCTCAGCGTGCCCAGGGTCAGTTCGCTTTCCAGCAGGTTGCGACGGATGCCGGCGATCTGGTTGATCAGGTCGGCGGCGCTTTCCTTGAGGGTGGCCAGGTTCTTCAGGGCGGTGTCGACCTTGGCTTTCTGCGCCGTGAGCGAGGCCCGCTGCGCCGCGATGTCGGCCTGTTCCGGGGCCACGCCTTCGGCCGGCGCGGCGCCGAGCACGCCCAGTTGCACCGTCAGTTGCGCCTGTTGCGGCAGCAGCGCGGCGGAGAGCCGGTCGATGTCCAGGATGTAATCCTGCACCCGGTCCTGGGGCGCTTCGAGCTGGTTGTAGTTGCTGGCCGAGGAAATCTCCTGCTTGAGGCCGTCGAGCCGTTGTTGCAAGGCCTGCAGGTCATCCGTCGACACCCCCGGCAGCGGCGCGGCGCCGGCATCGGCGGCTTGCGCCACATCCTCGGCCGACACGCCGACGGCCATCGGGCCGAACAGCACCAGGGCGACGAACAGCAATGACTTCAAGGCGTTGCGCATGGGAAGGCTCGATTCCGGTTGTTCACACAGTCTATGAGGTTAGGTGATCGAACCCGGCGCCGATGAAAAGTTTCACCGCGCCCGGGGCCTGTCCGTAATCCTGGCTTAATGCCTGTCCGGTGAGATCGCCGGCACGTGTCCACCCACCCGCGTTTGCACGCACCCGAAGGCGCCACTAGACTCCTGGCCATGAAACGCTACCTGCGGCTTTGTCTCATTTTCCTGATCAGCCTGGCGCTTCCCCTCAGCGGGATGGCGGGCGTTCCGGCGCCGACCGAGCCTTGCCCGATGAAAACCATGGGCATGGCGATGATGGACGGCATGGGGATGGACTGCTGCCAGGACATGGGCAAGGACACCAAAGCCTCTCACGGCACGCCCTGCAAACCGGGCCAGGAATGCAAGACCGGCGGCCTGTTGCAGGTCGCCGTGTTCAAGCCGCCCGTCACCGTGTTCAGCCCCGTCACGCAATCCTTCTTCAGCGATTCCCTGCCGGCCTCGACCCCGTCCGGGGTGTGGCGACCGCCCCGCGCCTGATTCCTGCAATCCATTGAAACCCATTCCGCCCGACGCGGAATGAATGGGCTGTGCGCGCCGTTTGGCCCGCGCACAGCGGATGTGCACAGGAATCGACACCATGAAACTCAAGTGCTATGGCACCGGGTGGCCGCTCGCGGTCGGCCTGGTCGCCAGCGTGCTCGCCGGGCCGAGCCTGGCCGGCAGCCTGACCCTCGACGAAGCGCTGCGCCTGGCCGAAACCGGCGCGCCGTCGTTGACCGCGCAGGACGCCAAGATCCAGGCCGCCGGCAGCGCGGCCATTCCGGCGGGCGAACTGCCGGACCCCAAACTGCTGCTGGGCGTGCAGAACTACCCCATCGGCGGGCCCGACCGTTGGAGCCTCGACCAGGACTTCATGACCATGCAGACGGTCGGCCTGCGCCAAGAGGTGCCCAACCGCGACAAACGCAACGCTCGCATCGAGGTCGCCGACGCGGCGGTGGAACGCGCCACCGCCGAGCGCCGGATCGAACGGCTCAAGGTGCGTCAGGCCACGGCGCTGGCCTGGATCGGCGCTTATTCGGTCGAACGCAAAGCCGCGCTGCTGGACGGCCTCAACCGGGAAAACCGCCTGCTGGCCGACACCGTCCGCGCCCGCATTGCCGGCGGCCGGGCGGAACCGGCCGACGCCGTGACGCCCAAGCAGGAAGCGGCGCAACTGGCCGAGCGCCAGGACGACCTGATCCGCGAACGCGCCCAGGCCCAGGCGGCGCTCAAGCGCTGGATCGGCCCGGCCGCCAGCGACACGCCGGCCGGCAGCCTGCCGGACTGGCCGGTGGACGCCCAGACCTTCAACCACCAACTGCAGCATCACCCGGAACTCGCCGCGTTCGCGCCCATGACCCGCGAAGCCGAGGCCAAGGTGCGGGAGGCCGTGTCGGAAAAACGCTCGGACTGGAGCTGGGAAGTGGACTACCAGCACCGGGGCCGCGAGTTCGGCGACATGGTCAGCGTGCAGCTGTCGTGGGATTTGCCGCTGTTCCCCGAGACCCGACAGAACCCGAAGATCGCCGCCCGCCAGGCCGAACTCAGCCAGTTGGAGGCCGAGCGCGAGGCGCTGTCCCGCGAGCACACCGAGCAACTGGAAACCGACCTGGCCGAATACCAGCGGCTGGACCGTGCGGTGGCGCGCAACCGCGACAGCCTGGTGCCGTTGGCGAAGGAGAAAGCCGAGCTGAGCCTGGCCAGCTACCGCGCCGGCAGGGGCGACCTCAACGCCGTGGTCAACGCCCGGCGCGAGCTGATCGAAACCCGCCTCAAGCAGATCGACGTGGAAGAACAGCGGGCCCTGACCGGCGTGCGCCTGCACTTTGCCTATGGAGACACACGCCCATGAACCTCAAACACTGGAACGGGGCACTGCTGGCCGGCCTGGCGCTGGCGATAGGCGCGGCCGGCGGCTACGGGATCGCCCGGCAAGGGCAGGGCGTTGAAGCAGCCGCTTCGGCGCCAGGCGCGCCGGCGCCGGACGAGCGCAAAGCGCTGTACTGGTACGACCCGATGTTCCCTGCGCAGAAATTCGATAAGCCCGGCAAATCGCCGTTCATGGACATGCAACTGGTGCCCCGGTACGCCAGCGGCGCGGGGGAGAGCGCTGCCGTCAGCATCGACCCCGGCCTGACCCAGAACCTGGGCCTGCGCCTGGCGCCGGTCAGCCGTGGGACGTTCGCCTCAAGCCTCGACGTGACCGGCGTGCTGGCCTTCGACGAGCGCGATGTGGCGGTGGTGCAGGCGCGCACCGCCGGGTTCGTCGAGCGGGTCTACGCCCGGGCCCCCGGCGACGTGCTGCCCGCCGGGGCCGCCCTGGCGGATCTTCTGGTGCCCGACTGGGCCGCTGCGCAGACCGAGTTCCTGGCCCTGCGCCGCAGCGGCGACGCGGCGCTGCTGGCGGCGGCCCGGCAACGGCTGCAACTGACCGGCATGCCCGCCGGCCTGATCGCCCAAGTGGAGCGCAGCGGCAAGGTGCAAGCCAACCTGACCGTCACCAGCCCGCTGGGCGGTGTGTTGCAGGAACTCAACCTGCGCACCGGCATGACCGTGACCACCGGCGAGACCCTGGCCCGGATCAACGGGCTGGGCAACGTCTGGCTGGCGGTGGCGGTGCCGGAATCGGAAACCGGCTCGATCAGCGCCGGGCAAACCGTCGAAGCGCGGTTGCCGGCGTTTCCCGGCACGGTGCTGCGCGGCACGGTCAGCGCGATCCTGCCGCAGACCAACCCCGACAGCCGCACCCTGCGCGTGCGGGTCGAACTGCCCAACCCGGACGGCCGCCTGCGGCCCGGCATGACGGCCCAGGTACGCCTGACCCGTACCACCGCGCAAAGCGTGCTGTGGGTGCCGAGCGAAGCGGTGATCCGCACCGGCCGGCGTGCGCTGGTGATGCTCGCCGAAGACGGCGGTCGCTACCGCCCAGTGGAGGTGCGCCTGGGCCAGGAAAGCGACGGCAAGACCGCGATCCTCGGCGGCCTGGAGGACGGGCAGCAGGTGGTCGCCTCCGGCCAGTTCCTGCTCGACTCCGAAGCCAGCCTCAAGGGCATCGTCACCGCGCCGCTGGACACCGACGGTAACGCAGCGGGGAACCAGCCATGATTGCCGCACTGATCCGCTGGTCCGTCGCCAACCGCTTCCTGGTGCTGTTGGCCACGTTGTTCGTCACCGCGTGGGGCGTGTGGTCGGTGCAGAGCACGCCCATCGACGCGTTGCCGGACCTGTCCGACGTGCAGGTGATCATCCGCACGCCGTACCCCGGCCAGGCGCCGCAGATCGTCGAGAATCAGGTCACCTATCCGCTGTCCACGACGATGCTGTCGGTGCCCGGCGCGAAGACCGTGCGCGGCTATTCGTTCTTCGGCGACAGCTTCGTGTACGTGCTGTTCGAGGACGGCACCGACCTGTATTGGGCCCGCTCGCGGGTGCTGGAGTACCTGAGCCAGATCCAGGGCCGCCTGCCGGCCAACGCCAAACCGGCGCTGGGCCCGGACGCCACCGGGGTCGGCTGGATCTACCAGTACGCGCTGGTGGACCGCAGCGGCGGGCATGACTTGGCGCAGTTGCGCGCCCTGCAGGACTGGTTCCTCAAGTTCGAGCTCAAGACCCTGCCCAACGTCGCCGAAGTCGCCACGGTGGGCGGCATGGTCAAGCAGTATCAGGTGCAGCCGGATCCGGTCAGGCTGGCCAGCCTCGGCATCACCCTGGCCGAAGTGCGCGAGGCCATCGCCCAGGCCAACCAGGAAACCGGCGGCGCCGTGCTGGAAATGGCCGAGACCGAGTTCATCGTCCGTGCCTCCGGCTACCTCAAGACCCTCGACGACTTCCGGGCGATCCCGCTCAAGCTCGGCGCGGGCGGGGTGCCGGTGACCCTGGGCGACGTCGCCACGGTGCAGACCGGCCCGGAAACGCGCCGGGGCATCACCGAGCTCGACGGCCAGGGCGAAACCGTCGGCGGCGTGGTGATCCTGCGCAGCGGCAAGAACGCCCGCGAGACCATCGCGGCGGTCAAGGCCAAGCTCGACGACATGAAAAGCAGCCTGCCGGCCGGCGTGGAGATCGTCACCACCTACGATCGCAGCAAGCTCATCGACCGCGCCGTGGACAACCTCAGCCACAAACTGCTGGAGGAGTTCATCGTGGTGGCGCTGGTGTGCGGGATCTTCCTGTGGCACCTGCGCTCGTCGCTGGTGGCGATCATCTCGCTGCCGGTGGGCGTGCTGATCGCGTTCATCGTCATGCGCCACCAGGGGCTCAACGCCAACATCATGTCGCTGGGCGGGATCGCCATCGCCATCGGCGCCATGGTCGACGCCGCCGTGGTGATGATCGAGAACGCGCACAAGAAGATCGAAGCCTGGCACGCGGCCAATCCGGGGCAAGAGCTCAAAGGCGAACGCCATTGGCAGGTGATGACCGAAGCGGCGGCGGAGGTGGGGCCGGCGCTGTTCTTCTGCCTGATGATCATCACCTTGTCGTTCATTCCGGTGTTCACCCTGCAAGCGCAGGAAGGGCGGCTGTTCGGCCCGCTGGCGTTCACCAAGACCTACGCCATGGCCGCGGCGGCGGGGCTGTCGGTGACGCTGGTGCCGGTGCTGATGGGCTACTGGATCCGCGGCAAGATCCCCGACGAGCGCCGCAACCCGCTCAACCGCTGGCTGATCCGGCTCTACCAACCGGCGCTGGACGCCGTGCTGCGCCGGCCGAAGCTGACCTTGGCGGTGGCGCTGCTGGTGTTCGTCAGCGCGGCGTGGCCGATGTCGCGGCTGGGTGGTGAGTTCCTGCCGCCGCTGGATGAAGGCGACCTGCTGTACATGCCGTCGGCGCTGCCGGGGCTGTCGGCGCAGAAAGCCGCGCAACTGCTGCAGCAGACCGACCGCCTGATCAAGACCGTGCCCGAGGTCGAGCACGTGTTCGGCAAGGCCGGGCGCGCCGAATCGGCCACCGACCCGGCGCCGCTGGAGATGTTCGAGACCACCATCCAGTTCAAGCCCCACGCGCAATGGCGCCCCGGCATGACCCCGGAAAAACTGGTGGAAGAACTCGACCGCGTGGTGCGGGTGCCGGGCCTGACCAACATCTGGATCCCGCCGATCCGCAACCGCATCGACATGCTCGCCACCGGGATCAAAAGCCCCATCGGCGTGAAGGTCGCCGGCAACGACCTGGCCCAGATCGACGCCGCGACCCAAGCCGTGGAGCGCGCCGCCAAAGGCGTGCCCGGCGTCAGCTCGGCCCTGGCCGAACGCCTGACCGGCGGGCGCTACATCGACGTGGACATCGACCGCAGCGCCGCCGCCCGCTACGGCCTGAACATCACCGACGTGCAAGCCATCGTGGCCGGCGCCGTCGGCGGCGAGAACGTCGGCGAAACCCTCGAAGGCCTGGCGCGTTTCCCGATCAACGTGCGCTACCCGCGCGAATGGCGCGATACCCCCACGGCCCTGGAGCAACTGCCGGTGTACACGCCGTCCGGCAGCCAGGTCACCCTGGGGATGCTGGCGAAGGTCAAGGTCACCGACGGCCCGCCGATGCTCAAGAGCGAAAACGCCCGGCCGTCCGGCTGGGTGTACATCGACGTGCGCGGCCGCGACATCGCCTCGGTGGTCGGCGACCTGCGCCGGGCGGTCGGCGAGCAGGTCAAGCTGCAGCCCGGCATGAGCCTGAGCTACTCGGGCCAGTTCGAGTTTCTGGAACGGGCCAACGCCCGCCTGAAACTGGTGGTGCCGGCCACGCTGCTGATCATCTTCGTGCTGCTGTACCTGACCTTCGCCCGCTTCGACGAAGCCCTGCTGATCATGGCCACGCTGCCCTTCGCGCTGACGGGCGGGGCGTGGTTCCTGTACCTGCTGGGCTACAACCTGTCGGTCGCCACCGGGGTCGGCTTCATCGCGCTGGCCGGGGTTTCCGCCGAGTTCGGCGTGATCATGCTGCTGTACCTGAAAAACGCCTGGGCCGAACGCCAGGACCAAGGCGAAAACGGCGAAGCCGATCTTGTCGCCGCCATTCGCGAAGGCGCCGTGCAACGCGTGCGCCCCAAGGCCATGACCGTGGCCGTGATCATCGCCGGCCTGCTGCCGATCCTGCTGGGCAGCGGCACCGGCAGCGAAGTCATGAGCCGCATCGCCGCGCCCATGGTCGGCGGCATGGTCACCGCGCCGCTGCTGTCCCTGTTCGTCATCCCGGCGGCGTATCGCCTGATGCGCCGTCGCCGCCTGCCCGTTGCACACACTCAACCTGAAGGAGTCACCCCATGAAACTCATCCCCATCACCGTCGCCGGCACCCTGGTCGCCTTCGCGTTCGCCGCCCGGGCAGACGACATGCCCGGCATGAACATGGACGGCATGCCCAACATGCAAACGACCCCCGCCACCCAGCAAACCCCGGCGGCCGAGGCCCAAGGCACGATCAAGGCCATCGACCCCGACAAACACACCGTGACCATCGCCCACGGCGAAGTGCCCACCCTGCAATGGCCGCCGATGACCATGGGCTTTGCCGCCACCCAGGCGCAATTGGCCGGGGTGGCGGTGGGGGATCGGGTGGCGTTTTCGTTTCGGATGGAGGGGAGTCAGGCGGTGATTGTTTCGATCAAGAAATAAGGTATGGAGGCCTAAAACGGACAGGCTATTGGCGGAAGCTATTCGATGAATGGGTAGCAAGTAGCTAAAAAATGGCGTGCGTTCTTTGAAGTCTGACCAAGGCAGGGGGCATAGCTCCCTGCCTACTCCTATGCAACGGCTGTTAGGTGAATCGGATATCAAGGGAGTCACGTATTCCGTCAGTCAGGGTTTGGCAGGTTTTTTTGCTGCGGCCTCCTTGGCCAATGCCGCCTGCACCTTTTCATCGACGATTTTGTTTAAGTCATCTGTTTTTTCTGCAACCGCCCGCAATGCTTTGGCTGTCGGGAGAGCGTCAGGGCCTTCGGTGACCACAAAGGACAATGCGCCGAATGGTTTGCCCGATGCGCTTGACGCTAACGCATACCGAGTTTTCAGGCTGCTCGCGGTGTACTCATGACCGCTCTGGAAGTCATCCAGTGCCAGCGCAGCCTTGGAGTCGCCCAAGCCTAGATCAACGGTCAGCTTTCTCTTCGGCCCATTGAACGTCATTTTGTGCAGTGGATGCGGATAGAGCATGTAGGTCGGCGATACGACAAAATTCAAGGTGCCGCCCACTGTTTTTGGCGTAACTCTCACCTCCATCAGGAAGTCCGGATTGCCTGTCAAACCTGTGAACGGGTTGGCGATGGGCTCTGCGCCCGGGATTTGCAGCTGGTAGTCCGACATCGTTTCTCGGAAGCCGCCTTCGCCATCTAGCACTGTGTTTGGCTGCACATGTGCCCGGAAAGCATCCAGTGCGGGGGTGTTGGGAGTGGCCTCGAATTTTCCAGCAACGAGAAGCAGACACAGACCTTCCTTCTTTGCGGGGTTAACGGGCCAATCTGAGACTAGAAGAGCACGGCCATTAAGTTTGATGTCGCTTTCTAGGTACTGGGCTCGCGCTTCAAGTTCGCTTTTGCCATAGGCTATAGCCTCTTTTGCCAGCCAGCCGATTGCGGAAATTACCAGTGCCTGAGGTGTTTCTTTCGTACTCTGCAAAGGGCATTTTCCTGTTTGGTCGACGATGGAAAATACCCGTACCTCCTTGATGGGAGGGTTTTTCGATAAATCGCTATAGTCGTAGTTTTTTGACTCGAAAGAAGTTGAGTCAAGGTGGCTGCATGCAGAGATTGTGATGGAGGCTAAAATAAATAGTTTTTTCATTTTAATGCTCCTTGGTACAGATCGGACGCTACCGCGTAATTGCTTTCGGTGTCGTTGCATTTCATTCCTTCGACGCTTTCTCCAGAGTGCACGCCTATCAGTTCGATTTTGCTGCTAGAGGAATTTACCCAGTAAATTGGCGCGCCAGAGAAGCCCGACAGCGTGCTGCAAGTGTGGCTGAGGCAACCGCTTTGAACGCGGAATATTCTGCAAAAGCCTTTGCCGACATCCGACCACATTAAATTTGATTTATAGGGTGATTTATCAGCTGGAAGTATTGGCGATCCTTCTTCGATGCCCGCTATCAAGATTTGAGACTGTTCAGTCAGAAGTGATAGGTTTGGGTTGCGTAGTTCATATTTTGCAGTGTCGGTAACATTTGTTGGTGAGCTGATGAAGGCGACGTCGCAGCCTGGTTTTCCACAGGACTTGACTATGGTCTTTGTGATGGGGATCTGCTTGCCGTTAATGAGAATTGACCGGCCGTCTGCGATATTTGCGTAAGATACGCAATGCGCTGCGGTGATCCATGTGTCTTTGTCATAAAACGACGCCATGCAGGAGTGCGTGCCGTCCCGAGTTATTGTTATTGATGTCAGAAGATCCAAGGCGTCAAGGTAACTGCCTTTGGGCATGACTTTGTCGAAAGAGGTGTTGAGTGTAACGAAACACTTATATATTTGTTCCCTGGTTAGTCTCCTGTTTCCCGTTGAGGATGTGAAGTTTCCAATGCAATCCTTGTTCTCTGTGCGTAGCTTAAGTAGATCCTTTTCGGCTATTGAACGTGAAACTCCAGAGATATCGTTGCGGAACGGGTCGGTGTTTTGAAATTTGGGGCCGATGTTATTACCGCCAATGGTCTGCTGGTTTGAACCGGGAATGTCTTTCGTGAAAAATGAGCTTTGTATGTTGCTGAGTGGAGTGTTTGCGTAAGTGGTGATTCTTGGGTCAGATTTTATTAGCAGTTTTGTGGTCGCGGGAGAGGTTGCAATGTCTTGGTTGGGAGGTAGTCCAAGGTTGATTCGTGTCAGGTGCTCCATGATGACTTGGGGGCCTGGATCATAAGGCGTGTTGAGCGTCGTTTTCCATATTTGAAGGGTCTTGTCTTTGTTTTTCTGAAGGAAGTCATAATTGACTATCGGGGATTGTTCCTTTAATTGTTCAAGGGATTTTCCCTGTAGGGAGTTTGAGTAGTTTTCGATAAGATCTTTGTCAAGTTTGTTCGTGAGGTTGTAACCAGGCCATGCTTGATAGAGAGGCCCCTCAGCGTTCATTGAGGGTGAATCGGCATGAGCGAAAGATGCAACAAATCCTAGGGGTATAAAGTATCTGAGAGGTATTTTCATGACACACATCCTTGATGTGATAGTCGGCTGTCTAGGTGTAGGTCATGAGTAGGGTGATGTCAATGTGATGCGCAAGTAAGATTTCTGTTAGAAGGTAGTATTCATAAAGCACAGATATCTTTGGTGGGTGTCATGTTTTCTGAGTAATTAGTTGCTTGGTGGGAGTGTTCTTGGTGTTGGTTCTCAGGTGCGCTTGAGGCAAAGGAATATAGGGTGCCGATGGGGGAGGCGCCAGGTCGGAACTGAGTGTCGAAAGACATCAGGTGGGAACTGGCGATGCTTTAAATTTTTCGGCGTAAAGAACCAGCATTTCTCAGATCGACCGCTGATTCACCCGCTCCGTCAGCGCCTGCGCCGACTCCTTGCGCTCCGAATAACGGTCCACCAGGTCCGGGCGCTCGCGCAGCAGCAGTGTGAACTTCACCAGTTCCTCCATGACGTCCACCACGCGGTCGTACAGCGCGGAAGGCTTCATGCGGTTGTGTTCGTCGAACTCCAAGAACGCCTTGGGCACCGACGACTGGTTGGGGATGGTGAACATCCGCATCCAGCGGCCCAGCACGCGCAACTGGTTGACCACGTTGAACGACTGCGAACCGCCGCACACCTGCATCACCGCCAGGGTCTTGCCCTGGGTCGGGCGGATCGCGCCGAGGGCCAGCGGCACCCAGTCGATCTGCGCCTTGAACACCGCCGACATCGCGCCATGGCGTTCCGGCGAGCACCAGACCTGGCCTTCCGACCACTGCATCAGCGTCAGCAGCTCCTGCACCTTGGGATGGTCGCTCGGCGCGTCGTCCGGCAACGGCAGGCCCGACGGATTGAAGATCCGCGTCTCGGCCCCGAAATGCTCCAGCAGCCGCGCGGCTTCCTCCACCAGCAAACGGCTGAACGAGCGCGGGCGGTTGGAGCCGTAAAGCAACAGGATGCGCGGCTTGTGCGCGGTCGCTTCCCGGTCGCCGGTTTGAATCAATGAAGGGTCGAGGTAAGGCAGCTGGGCAGTCATGGAAGGCTCCGGTTACAGGGTGCCGATGCGGTCGAGCTCGCGCTTGAGCGCGTCCCGGTCCAGTTGGGCGAAGGGCAGGGCGAAGAAGGCGCGGCAGCGGGTGTCGATGCGGGCCAGGGTGGCGTGGAAGGCTGCGCGCACAGCGGCCTCGTCGCCCACCACGTCCGACGGATCCTCCAGCCCCCAGTGGGCTTTCAGCGCCGGGCCGAAGTACACCGGGCAGGCTTCCCCGGCGGCCTTGTCGCACACGGTGATGACGATGTCCGGCGGGTTCGCCGCAAAGGCATCGTTGCCTTTACTGCTCAATCCCTCGACGGAAATACCGGCCTCGCGCAGCGTGGTCAGGCTGCGCGGCAGCACCTGGCCCTTGGGGAAACTGCCGGCGCTGACCGCCGCGAAACCCGCGGGCGCCAGGTGATTGAACAGCGCCTCGGACAGAATGCTGCGGCAACTGTTGGCGGTGCACATGAACAGAACTCGCATGGTGAATCCTCAGCAGCAGGCGGATGAATTGAGCGGGCGATCCCCCATGGCCGCCAGCCGCGCCGTGTTGTCCGCAAGCCACGCCGCGTTGGCCGCCAGCGTGAGTTCGAGCATCTCGCGCACCCAGGCCGGCAACTGCGGATTGAGCCGGTAATACACCCACTGGCCCTGACGCCGGTCGAGCAACAGCCCGCAGGTGCGCAGCTGCGCCAGGTGCCGGGAAATCTTCGGCTGGCTGTCGTCCAGCGCACACACCAACTCGCACACGCACAACTCGCCTTCACGGGCGATCAGCAACGTTGCGCGGGCACGGGTCTCGTCGGCCAGGCATTTGAAAACGGAGGCGGGGTTGAGCATGGGGGAGGGCTCGGGGATATGTGAGGGTGCGAATATACGGATATCCGCATATATCGGGCAAGAGCTGTTTTGAAACGAACGCGGGTTATCGGACGAGATAACCCGCTTGTAGAGAGGGACGAGGCTGCATCGGCCTCAACGCTTGCTGAACGCCAACCGCGCCGCAAACAGCACAAAGATCATCCCGGTGGTGCGGTCCATCCAGCGGATCACGCTTTCACGGCGCAGAAACCCCGACAACGGCTGCGTCGCGCCGATCAGCACCATCGACCACACCAGCCCCAGCACCACATGGATGCTCACCAGCCCGAACGTCCACGCCACCAGCGGCTGCCCCTGGGGAATGAACTGCGGCAGAAACGACACATAGAAAATCCCGACCTTGGGGTTGAGCACATTGCCCAGCATCCCCTTGAGGAACCAGTTGCCCCCGGCCTTGCCGCTGGCCTCGGCGGGCGCCAGCGAACGGCGAGGGCGCAGCAGCATGTTCACCCCGAGCCACGCCAGGTACGCCGCGCCGCAATACTTCAGCAGGTTGTAGCCCAGTTCCGACACTGCAATCAGCGCCCCCAACCCGAACGCCACCGCCGCACCCCACACCAGGCACCCGGCATTGATCCCCAACGCCGCCCGAAACGCCTGCCGCTTGCCCTCCACCGTAGCGGTGCGCAACACCAACGCCGTGTCGAGCCCGGGCGTGAGGGTCAACAGCGTGGCGGCAAACGTGAAGGCGAGAAGGTTGTCGGCGATGGACATGACGGCACAGGCTCCGGGTGAAGGTGCGGGCACGTTAGCCTGTTCAGGCCGGCGGATCCAGCAACGACACCAGCCGCGCCTCCAGCGAACCGCCGTCCGCCTCCAGCAACACCAGCGTCACCGGCAACCTGAACCGCCGAGGCCCGGCACTGCCGGGGTTGATGTACAACCGCCCGTCGCGCCGCTCGATCAAGGGTTTGTGGGAATGGCCGGTGATGACGAGTGAAATGGCCGGGTCGAGATCGGCGGGGACGTCGGCGATGTTGTGGACCAAAAGGGTGGGGTGGCCGTGCAGATCGAAGGTGAGCAGGTCGGGCAGATCCTGCGCCCAGGGGCTGTTCACGTCGTTGTTGCCGCGCACGGCGTGGACGGGGGCGATGGCGGCGAGTTGGGTGAGGATGTCCGGGTTGCCGATGTCACCGGCGTGGATGATGAGAGAACAGCCCTGGATCGCGGCCAGGGCTTCGGGGCGGAGGAGGTTGTGGGTGTCGGAGAGGATGGCGGTGGGCATGGGGGGATCCGGGGATGCTTGTCGCCAATATTTGACATTCTGCGACTGAGTATTGGGAGGCTGAAAAATGGTGACTTACTCCTATGCGTCCTCACATTTCCTGTGCTAGATTCAAATTGCTCATGGCACTAGGCCATGAGGTGGATCACAAGTTGTCAAGCCACCCATGATTATTTATCAGCGGGAGTAACATGGCGAACAACAGCACGCGGAATCTCTTCACTGAGAACCTCCAAATGTAATCGTGATACTGACATTATAAGTCAACTCTAGCAATACGCGGCCTAGTCTGAAAAGATGGATAATGTTTAGAGCATTGAGTTTAGCCGGTGGGGAGATTTAGGGACTGCCGCCATCCTATCCCCACCGGTTGGCTTAACAAGGTGTGAACATGGACAAGTTGCCGTGGTACAAGCCTAGAAAATATCTTCATTTCGATCGTCCCGTTGGCCAGAAGGCCGCGCTGGATTATGTTTCATCTCCCCATAAAGTCGCAGCTCATTCGTTCTATCCTTTTATTACTTACACCTCGGTGATTCTTAAGTGTCGATTGGATAATGATCGGGGGGTGCTTGTAAAAAATCCAAAGCCAAGGCCAATCAGTTACTCGGCTCACTTGGATTCTCATGTGTATGCTTATTACTGTTTTGTTTTAAGTAGGCTTTATGAGGATGAGCTCGTTCGCCGTGGGTTGCATACGTCGGTATTGGCTTTTCGTTCCGTTGATAAGAAAAGTAATATACATTTTGCAAATGATGCATTTCGCGAGATTAAGGAAAAAGGAGAGTGCTGCGTTCTTGCGTTCGATGTTGAAAAATTCTTTGAACGTCTAGATCATTCGCGAATGAAAGCAGCATGGGCGAAGCTGCTGGGAGTTCAAAAGCTTCCTGTTGACCATTTTGCAGTTTACAAGGCGATTACTAGGAGTTCTTGGGTCGACAAAGTCGCACTTTACAAGAAACTAGGTGTGTCGATCCATAATCCGAGAGTAGAGGGTCAGCGCCTCTGCTCACCTAAACAGTTTCGTGAAGATGTTAGAGAGGGAGGACTTGTTGCTACTAACCCTGAGCGACGAGGTATCCCTCAAGGATCTCCAATAAGCGCTCTTCTGTCAAATATATATATGTTGGAGTTTGATCTGGCGTTGTTGGCAAAGCTATCCTTGACGGAGTCTGTGTTCTATCGCTATTGCGATGATATTCTCGTCATATGTGATTCTGATAAAGAAGACGAGATTTATGAGTTTGTTAATGACGAAATTAGAAAGCTTGGATTGAATTTGCAGGAGAAGAAAACGGAAATTAGACAGTTTTCGTTTGATGCTGCTGGACAGCTTCGCTCTGATAAGCCAGTTCATTATCTTGGTTTTTCTTTTGATGGGGAACGTGTGCATATTCGCTCTTCATCTATAGCTAGATACTATAAGAAACTTCGCAAGCGTATCTGGGTCAGCAAAAAGGCAATGGATCGATGTAATGAGCTTCGGGCCGGAAGGGGAGAGCCACCAAGAGAGCTTTTTCTTCGAACAATCTATAAAGGTTATAGCTATCTTGGTCGTAGAAATTTTATTTCATACGGATTTAGGGCTGCAAGCATTATGGACTCAAAATCGATCAGAAAGCAGTTGCGTTCTCATTGGAGGAAGCTAAATAAGTTGCTGGTCGATGCTCGATCCAGTAGTGACTGAAGTGTTGGTGTTGTTTTGGAAGAATTTGACAACAAAGATGATTGATAACTAAGATATCAAGGAATGGTCTGGCATGGCAGTAGATATTCTAGTCACGACAGAAAGATTGCAAGAAGACCCGCTCGGCAGAGATTTAATAGATTCGCTTAAGAATTCTGAAAATGCAATTAGCGCTTCGTCGTCAACTCTTTACTATGATTTTCCTGTTTATTCAGACTACGATGGTGCAGATCATAAGCCAGATATCCTGGTGCTTAGCCGAAGCTGTGGAATCCTTGCTATTCGAGTGATTACGGAAATCCAAGCTGATCGTGACAGTACCAGTAGTCTTTTGGCAGTTGATGATTCGTTAAATCAATTTTGTAGCATATTAATAGGAAGATTGCTGAAAAGTAAGATATTAAGAAAGTCACGCGCGCAGCTTTCGTTGAGTGTTACTCCTGTTGTTTTTTGTGATAGCAGCTTGGCAGAAAAAATATTTGACTCAAGCGACTCTGAAGTTGTTTCTTCAATAGATTCATTAAAGGAGTTGATTCAGGATCTTGAGGAAGATCTTCTCGATCCAGAGGCATATGATGAAGCGCGATCTGTGATTGAGGGGGCTAAAGCTCTTACTCGGTCGAACAAGCGCCTGGTCGAAAATCCAGAGATGCAGCGCGCAGCAAGTGCGCTTGCTGAACTTGAGTCTGAAATTGCGAATTTTGACCAAAAACAGCGCTCCGCCGCTTTAATCACAATTAACGGTCCTCAACGGATACGTGGACTTGCTGGGTCAGGAAAAACGATAATTTTAGCAATGAAGGCTGCTCACCTTCATATGAACAGACCGAATGACAAAATCCTCTTGACCTTTTATACAAAGAGCTTGAAGTCATCAATAAAAAATTTGGTAACCAAGTTCTATAGACATTATAAAGAGGTCGATCCAGACTGGAATAATATCCATATACTGCATGGTTGGGGTGGTTCTAACACGAGAGGTGCGTACTCTGATGCATGCCTACGCGCTGGGAGAACACCCCTTACTTTCAGTACCGCACGCTCTGGAGCACCTAATGGGATCGATCCATTTGAGTTTGCATGTCAAGACCTGATGCTAAAGGGCGATATCGAAGAGTACTATGACCATATACTCATCGATGAGGGGCAAGATTTTCCAGCAGCATTTTATGAGTTAAGTTTCCGACTTGCGAAAGGCGACCGAGACAAAAAAAATATTGTATGGGCTTACGACGATCTTCAAAATATCCTGAAGGTCAGGATGCGGAGTCCTGCCGAACTGTTTGGTATAGATAACGATGGTGAACCACGTATATCGCTTGAGCGGGCAGCAAAAGGCCTACCGTTCAAGTTTACTAACGATACTGTCCTTAGCAAGTGCTATCGCAACCAGCGAGAGGTTCTCATCACTGCTCATGCACTTGGGTTTGGAGTTTACTCAAATATTGTGCAATTACTTGAAAGTGCTGATCACTGGAAGGATGTTGGTTACGAAGTTGTCTCACAAAATTATCATGCCAACGAAAAAATAGAAGTGGTGCGTCCAGTTGAAAATAGCCCGGTGAGCTTGGGCGGGGAAGAACTACCCGAGCTGATAGAATATTACAACGCAGAGTCGCTGAATGATGAAACAGAATGGGTTGCAGCCAATATAGCTGATTTCTTAGAGCAAGGCTTAAATCCGGAGGACATAATCATTGTGGCTTTGGATGATCGCCATATGAAGGGGTATTTTAGAGAGTTGTCTTCAAAGTTGGCAGATATGGGGGTTGCCTCGAATAATATTCATGCCGATCCGTATTCTGATCCGCCTTTTATGATACCAGGTAAGATAACACTTTCCACAATTTATCGTGCCAAAGGGAATGAGGCAGCTGTAGTATTCGTAATTGGTGTCGATGCGATTTCACTTAAAACACGAGGAGATCGTAATAAGTTATTCACAGCATTTACACGTACTAAAGCGTGGCTTCGTGTCTCCGGAATGCAAGGTTCTACAGGGCAAATTATTCAGGAAATGTCTGAGGCAGAGAGAAATTTCCCGGCCTTACGTTTCACTATGCCTGATCTTTCAAAGCTGGATATGATCCAGAGAGATCTCAGTCAGCGCTCTGTCAAGGCCAAAAAATTGAGGGCTGAGTATTTAGAAAGACTTCGTCGTGAGGGACTGTCAGAAGAGGATGCTGACTTGGATTATGACGATGAATAGGCAGGATGTTCAGTCGGGAATTAATAAAAGTTGGGAGTTGGCGGATAAGCTAGGGTTGGCTGCGGCTTTTTGTAATCCAAATTTACTCCCGGTAAATATTGATTTTCGAGATGCGGTTCTCTCTGCGGATAGTACGTACGTTGATGTCTATCTTGCGGCGATGAATCTGTCTCATTACAATATAATTTTGTCTGATTATTCATATTTTCAATTTGGTATGGAACGTGATGGCTATGTACGCTACGCGTATTATCCAAATCCATTTGTTTCGGGTAAAGAATCAGAGTCCGCGTCTTTCAAAAATATTACAGAGCTTTTTGAAAATCAGTTTATTTCGCATGAGGAGTATCTTTGTTTGCTGGACAGCAAGAAGAGCTTAAACGGTAAGCCCATGTGGAGATACGAAAATGCTCCCGATCAACGCAAGCGCTTCTTTCATCCGTGTTCACACTTTCATATTGGGTTTCATTCGGAAAATCGCTGGCCACTCAAAAGAACCTTGACCCCTCTTGCGTTTTCGATGTTGGTCTTTAAGCAATATTATGGCGAGGAGTGGAGGGCGTTTGGTGATGACGATGATCCAGAAGTTAGTAATACGTTTGAGCGTGCCTTGATTCGGGAACGCCAAAATTGTCATGTTGTTCCTGATGATCTATTTGAAAAAATAGAAGAACAAGCATTTTTTTTCTCGTAGCTGTATTGGCAGAGAGCCGCCATTCATGACGGCTCTCTGTAAGACATCACATTTATCCGCGGCTAACCCATGCAGGTCAGCCGCAGACCCCACACCTACTTCGGCTCAACGTTATCCAACGCCTGATTCACCGCCACTTCCCCCAACATCACCAACTGCGCAATGCCAATGGCCGTTTTGCGATGCATCGGCTCCAGCACCGCCGCAAAGTTATTGAGCATCGCACTCGCCGAGCCGAGGGATTCGCTGGCGTTGGCCAGTAGGGATTCGGTGTCGTAGACCGGGTTGGCCAGGTACATGGGTTCGGGTTCTGGGCGGGTGCCCATGATGTTGGGTGGGGGATTGAGGTAGTGGTCGAGGGCGCGTTCGGCGGCTTCGTTGAGCTTTCGGGACTCGGGGGATTCGTAGGGGGATGCCGGGTCGGTGACTGGTGGGTTTGGTGTTGGTTTGATCATGGTGAAACTCCCTTGTGTCGTCATAAGGAGCCATCACCCCCTCGCTACCAAACGATGGGTGGCGGCCATGCACAGGTTGGTAGACCGGGACACAAGGAGACCGGCGCGCCCGAAGACGCCCTGTGCATGACCACCATAAAACCGAGACGATAGAACGCCGCGCTGGTGTGCTGTGCACCTTGTGTTGATCTCGGGCTACCAAACCCGATCACCGTTTTTCGATGACCCGGAAACAGTAAAACCCGCACCCTAGACGCACAAGCCGGCGGATTCTGGCGCAGGCGTAGGCAACGGCGCAAGGCGTTGTAGCCCTGGGGAAGTAACGGCGGGTGTCTTTAAACGCCACCCAAAAAGCTTAAACAACGGCCTGCCTTTTCCGTGCGAGCACCTTGGGTTGAGCGGGCGTGACTACCTGGGCATTTGCCCGGTCATCAACCTGGAAGGAATGAGCAGCGTATTGGTGTAATACGCTTCGTACCCGTAGGCGGTGATGCGCACTTTGCAGGGGATTGTCGCTTGCGACGCCAGCAGGGGCCTGATGGCGTCGTAGTCATTCAGGTCGCGTTGGGTTCCGTTCGGCTGGGTGTAGTAGAAGACGAGCTCGGAAGAAAACGTGTGATGGGGTCGGGTCTCGCTGATCGCGGTCACCCGTCCTTCGGCTCGGATGTCGATGGTGTGTTCCGATGAGAAGTCCAAGTCCCGATTGAGGGAGCAAATCAGGGTAGGGGAGAGTTGGTTGGACTTTTCGTAGTCATTGAAAGCGTGCTGCAGATCCACCGTGGAGGTAAAGCGCGCCGTGAGCAGATGGCTGGGGCCACGTTCAAAAGACGATAACGTGAGGTTGGCCGGTGGGATGTTCGCCGTTTTCGTGCATCCGGCGCAGAGAAGTATCGCGAAGCCTATAACGCTGCGGAGCTGACTCACTGAGTTTTACCGTCCTTGGAATTTCGTCGCGAAGGGTGCCGCAAGTCGCGGTCGCCTTCAACCGGTTCAGAATCGGTAGTGCGGCCATTCGGACAGAGCCTACCCGCTTGCCCTCGGATCAAACATTTTGCCCGCAGCGATGCGGGCAGAATGCGAGGTGGATGAGCGTTGGAAGCGATCAGAAGGGTGGATTGCACCCGTTGGCCTCCGCCACTTGCTCAGTAGTGTCCTTACGGCGTGGTTCAAGGTTCCATGGGGCCTTGTCACGAGCGATAACGTAATGGCAGACCAGTTGCCGACGCATCCCACCACCGTCGTTGTTCTTCCATCTGGAATCATCGCCAAACTTTTTCTGCAACTCCGCCAACACAAAATTAGTTTGCTCCGGCGTGGCATTCTTACCGTATTGCGTAGGGGTGACTGACAGACTCCATTCGTTCTGGCCACTGCCAGGATCAAATCTTTCGATCCAAACTGCTGCTTGAATATATTCGATGGCAGGCGTTATCGAGCACTGTTGATCACTCGGTACATAAACAAATGAAGCGTCCTCCGCATACGTTTGAGGCAACGTCATCTGGATAATCGGTAGGCAGTCTCCAGTGCTGTTCAAATAGTCTTTCTGATCAAACTGCGCATCTTTTAAGCCACCTGACAAGTAAAACAATGCCTGAATAGGCTGCTTCTTGGGTTGGGTGGCGTCCCACGTGGCGAGTCTCAGCTCGTTTTGTTGCACAAATGTATCTGAATCCAGAGTCATTGCCTGAATAAACGCTTCAAAAGACTGGGTGGCTTTTTCATTGGCGCTGTCTCGAACGTTAAAACCACATTGGTTAAGGTTACTCAGACCGTCTTGTCTGTGCTTAGCCAACCATTGTTCAGCCGTCAGTATTCCCTGTTCATGACAAATGCGACTGTCGGCCGTCTGTTTGGTACTGGGGCCGCAACCTTGTTGTTCCGGGCGAGTAAAAGAGCCAGCATCTTCGGGAAATGCACACAACACTTGAGCAGGTATTTTGTCAGGTGGAGTGAGAAGCGGTGGATAGATAATATTCCCGTTATCTTCGTCGCGTACCAATCTTCTAAATTTGGAGTCAGAGCGCAAATAGGAGTATGACCACCCTCCACTGGCCATGGATGGCGGACTTGGCTCCCAGAATTTGTAAGCCGTAGATGGGATCGTTGCTCTGAATATGATTCCGTTGCAAGTAAAGCCAGGTGCAGAAAGTCGAGTGCAATACATGCGGGTATCGAGATAACGCGCACGTAAATCAGCCGCGACTCTTTGTCCCACCGCATCACCTGCCGCATCCGCAAAAACCAGGCCTGCCCATACACTTGAGCACACTGCGCCCACACAAAGAACACCACTCATCACTTTGGAAGTCATGACAGTTTCTCTCATTATCAATTTAAATATAAACAGCCAGTATTTTCAGTTGACTAAACGACAACCCCAGGATCAGGGCGGACAATTCGAAAATGTGGCTTAGATAGGATTACAACCTGCGACAACAGCTTTTTCATGCGTGGTATCTGGCCTGAACGGTTCCATATTCCATTCATTTTTGGTTCGGAATGTTGTAATCAGGCACACTAACTGGCGACGCATGCCGCCCCCATCTAACTCACGCCACTGGGGATCCGAGCCGTATTTCGTCGTCAACTCGGCGTAAAAAGAATCCGTTTGAGCAGCATTGATCATCCTGCCGCAATCGGTTGGGCTTACTGACAATGACCAGCGCTCGGCTTGCGCACCCGGGTCGTAACGTTTTACCCAAACGGCGGAGTCGATATATTGATT
This sequence comes from Pseudomonas sp. B3(2017), assembly GCF_002113595.1. NCBI lineage: Bacteria > Pseudomonadati > Pseudomonadota > Gammaproteobacteria > Pseudomonadales > Pseudomonadaceae > Pseudomonas > Pseudomonas sp. B3(2017). Next base: position 199,182 of record NZ_NEIU01000009.1, on the reverse strand, counting down.
GCACGTCACATCCTCCAGGCGCGCCTGGTCTGCTGGAAGATACTTGAAGGTGGCCTCTTGTGAAGGATCCTGCGGCAAGGTCATTTTAATCACAGGAATGAAACGGCCATTGGCGGTGTAATAAGCCAACTGGTCTTTCTGGGCAGTTACTTTTCCGCGATCGGTTGCTTCACCTGTGATTGTGTTTGTGCCGAGATAAAACACTGCCTCTACCGGCACGTTGCGCCCATTCCCTTGAGGCCAGGAAGCAATCCTCACTTCATTGTTGCTCAGACCTATGGTTCCATAATGCTCGTTGCTCGCATAATCGTTGGCACGTATGAACTCCATGAAAATCGGAGCACCTTGGGGTTCATTTGCGTACCTTAAATCAAAACCACATTGCCGATGATGGGATTGTGCGTTGGCCTTATACGCTTCAACCCAAGCGTCCGCTGTACGTATGGATTGCATCTGGCAACTGTTTTCAACCTCTGCGGTTGTGAAGGCATCACCACACCCCTTATCGTCGCGCACATGTGAACCCGCATCTACCGGAAACGCACACAGTACATCTGGTTTTAGCATGTCCTCGGGGGTATTGAATTTCGGGAGCAATATATACCCATGTTGATGGTCAGAGGCCAGTTGACGAAACTTCACATCTTTACGCAAAAAAGAAAAAGCCTGCGCGTCTTTTGAAGCGGGGCCAGGATTCCAGAACCTGTAAGCTTCGGAGTAGACAGTTCCGCGAATCAATACGCCACTGCATAGTACCGCCGGACGACCGTTGGAACCGCAGTTCTGCACAGTGCTGTTATAGCGATCATTCAGATGTCTCTCGACCATCGCGCCAACTTGATCAGGCGTCATGTAGTCAGCATAGGCGTATCCATAAGCGGTAGAAGCACTAATGCACACTAATAAACTGCACAGACGATTCATCTCGTTCTCCTGGTGCCGATTAAAAAGCAAGAGATAATTCAATGAAAACGCTTCGGCCTGAATCCGTCTACTGTCAAAAATGACAGTGCAAAATATTCATTTCTCATTAGAAATTATTTTTTATACCGCAAAGCCCAAACCATTCGTCTAAACCGGCAAACCTTACAGGTTTACAAAGTTATTTAATGAACAGGAAAAAGTCTGGGTTCTGTCTGTAAAAAGACATCGCTGATGCCACTCCTTCGGCTCGGATGTCGATGGTGTGTACCGATGAAAAGTCCAGATCCCGATTGAGAGAGAAAATTAGGGTAGGGGAGCGTTGGGTGGCTCATTCACCTTTGCGGTACAGGCTCACCTTGGAATCCCCAAACCCGCCCTCATAACATCGCCTACACCCACACCCCGAGAGGACAGACCATGACCCGTCAAACCGAAACCGCCATTCTCGCCGGCGGCTGCTTCTGGGGCATGCAGGATCTGCTGCGGCGCTATCCCGGCGTGCTGCACACCCGCGTCGGCTACACCGGCGGCGAGGTGCCGAACGCCACGTACCGCAATCACGGCAACCACGCCGAAGGCATCGAGATCGTCTTCGATCCTGCGGTGATCAGCTATCGCCAGATCCTCGAATTCTTCTTCCAGATCCACGACCCCACCACGCCCAACCGTCAGGGCAACGACCGGGGGCCGAGCTACCGTTCGGCGATCTATTACCTGAACGAACAGCAACGGGACGTCGCCGAGGACACCGCCGCCGATGTCGATGCGTCGGGCCTGTGGCCGGGGCGAGTGGTCACCGAGATCGAACCGGCGGGGCCGTTCTGGGAGGCGGAGCCGGAGCATCAGGATTACCTGGAGCGCATTCCGAACGGCTACACCTGCCACTTCATTCGGCCGAACTGGAAGTTGCCGAAGCGGGGGTGAGTCCGCAGGGGGGGGGTGGTGCCGGCATCCGTCAAGGCGCCGGCAACTCAACCCGCGCCACCAACCCCGTCCCCAGCCGGTTGTGCAGCGTCAGGTCCCCACCTTGCTCGCGCACAATCGCCCGCGCCGACGAGAGCCCCAGCCCGACGCCGCCGGTGTCGCGGTTGCGCGAGGTTTCCAGGCGCACGAACGGGTCGAACACTCGCTCCAGCGCGTCTTCGGGGATGCCCGGGCCTTCGTCGCTGACCTCGATGCAGATCGCGTGGGGGCCGACGCTCAGGGCGATGCGCGGGCGGCGGGCGTATTTCTCGGCGTTCTCCAGCAGGTTGACGATGACCCGTTTGATGCCCAGCGGGCGGCCGTCGTACACCAGGCGGGCGGGGCCGCTGAAGTCGACGTCGATGCCTTGGTCGCGGTAGTCGTCGACGATGGTTTGCAGCAGTTCCGAGAGGTCGAACGCGGTCGGCGCTTCCGGGCGGGTGTCTTCACGGAAGAACGTGAGCGCGGCGTTGATCATCGACTGCATTTCTTCGATGTCGCGCACCAGTTTGTCCTGTTGGCTGAGGTCATCCATGAATTCGCTGCGCAGGCGCATGCGGGTCAGCGGGGCGCGCAGGTCGTGGGAGATCGCCGCGAGCATGTGGGTGCGCTCGCCGATGAAGTGCTGGATCTGCGCCTGCATGGTGTTGAAGGCGATGATCGCCTGGCGGATCTCTTCCGGGCCTTCGGCCTTGATCGGCGGCGCGTGCAGGTTGCGGCCGAAGTGCCGGGCGGCGCTGGCGAAGCGTTGCAGCGGCCGCGCCAGTTGGCGGGTGGCGACCCAGGCGACCAGCACGGTGGCGATCAAACCGAGCAGGATGACGATGGCGATGCGGGTGTGGATCTCCAGGCCCCAGCTGCGCGCCGGCGGCGTGAACGACAGCCAGCTGCCGTCGGCCAGCCGCAGGAGGGCGACGTAGCGGCCCTCGGCGCTGCCCGCCGGCCAGTCATTGGGGTTGTAGACCTCGATCGTGCGCCCGGTGCCCAGCAAGGTCTGCAGCACGGTTTCGCGGCCTGCCGAGGCGTCGTCGTCCACTTTGATTTGGCTGCCGTCCCCCGGCAGGCCGAAGTCGGCGCGTTGGGGCTTCCAGACCACATTGAGCAGCGGGCTGCTGGCGGCGCTGGCCAGTTGCGTCCGTAGCGGGGCGGGCGCGGCGTCGATCACGCGCACGGTCATGGCGATCTGCTCCAGCAGGCCGGTGCGCTCGATGGGCGGGCGCGCCCAGATGCCGGCCACCTGGACGAACAGGGCGTTGAGGGCCAGCGAGGCGACCATGGCCGCGACGATGGTCAGCGCGATGCGCCGGCTCAGGGTGTCGCGCCGCAGCAGTCGGCGGATCATGGGCGAGTGACCTTGGCGGAGAACATGTAGCCGCCGTTGCGCACGGTGCGGATTAAATCCGGGCGTTTGCTGTCGGGCTCGATCTTGCGCCGCAGCCGGCTGACCTGCACGTCGATGCTGCGGTCGTAGACGTCGTGGCCCTGGCCGTGGGTCATGTCGATCAGTTGTTCGCGGGTGAGGATGCGTTGCGGGTGTTCGAGGAACAGCACCAGCAGGTCGAACTCGCCGCCGGACAGCGGAATCATCACGTTGTCCGGGGAGCGCAGTTCGCGGCAGGTGATGTCGAGGCGCCAACCGGCGAAGCCGATCACCGGCCGCGTGGGTTCGCTGGCCTGGGCGGGCCGTTCGCCGGTGCGCCGCTGCACCGACCGCAGCCGGGCGAGCAGCTCACGCGGGGCGAAGGGTTTGGTCACGTAGTCGTCGGCGCCCAGTTCCAGGCCGACGACCCGGTCGCTGAGCTCGCCCATGGCCGTGAGCATGATGATCGGAATGCCCAGTTGCGTGTGCACCTTCTGGCACAGGCTCAGGCCGCCTTCGCCGGGCAGCATCAGGTCGAGGATGATCGTGTCCGGCCGCTGCCGGGCAATCGCCGCCCACATGGCCTGGCCGTCGGCGGCCACGTCCACCTCGTAGCCGTGCTGGACGAAGAACTTCTTCAGCAAAGACAGGATTTCCACATCGTCGTCGACGATCAGCAGTCTGCTCACGTTCACCGGGTTCCTTGGCGGCCCAAAAGAGGTGCGACTCTAAAACCATTCGGGTGTCCGGGTCATATATTTCAATCGAGCAACATTTCTGCGGCCCGGACATCAAGCGGACATCCTGCCGCAAAACCCCTCGTGCACTCTGCTCGCCATTCCAAACGAGGGGGCTTTATGACGATTCCCAAGAGCACATGCATTGCCGTCCGGCACACCGCGCAACGCCCGCTGGTGCTGCGCCAGCGCACCACGGTGCCCAAGCACGATAAGCCGATCCTGTTCCAGGAGTCCTGCCTGGGCTTGAGCGACGATCAGAGCCAGATCGTACTGCGCCGCTATTTCGAGCGGTACAGCCCGTCCGGCACCGAATGGGTGGAGTACGTGCACACCCTCCCGACGGCTGACCTCATCCACTGGATCATGACCCACGGCCAGTTGCGCGTCGAAGGCTCGGACAACCTCCCGCCCGCCCAAGCCTCCGCCTGACGGACACCCAGGAATTGCACGGATGAAAAACAGATATTCGGTATCGCTGCTGTTCGTCGCCATGTTGAGCCTGTCGGCGTGCAGCAGCAAGAAGGTCGAGCCGGCCACGAACGCGGGTTTTCTGCGCGACTACAGCGTTTTGAAGGAGCACCGCACGCCTTCCGGCCAGACCGCCCTGAGCTGGGTCAGCCCGGCCTTGAAGCGGGGCCGGTACAAGCAGGTGTACATCGCGCCGAGCCGGTTCTACCCCGACGTCGCGCCGACCGAGCGCATCCCCCAGGGCACGCTGTACACCGTGACCGCCTACTACGACGCCGCGCTGCGCTACGAGCTGGGCAAAGTCGTGCAACTGTCGTCGAAACCCGGCCCGGACACCTTGACGGTCCGGCCCGCCATCACCCGTGTCGCCGCCAGCACCCAGAGCCTGCGTTATTACGAATGGCTGCCGGTGACGCTGGTGGCCGCGGGCGTCAGCACTGCCACCGGCATCCGAGACCAGGACAGCGAAATCACCACGGAAGTGTCCTTCGAGGACGGCGCGACCGGCGAGGTCGTCGCCCAGGTGATGCGCAAAGGCACCGGCATACCGCTGGACGACGACAAGCAAGTGATGACCGCGGCCAACGTCAAGTCGGTGCTGGATGGGTGGGCCAGTGATTTGCGGGAGTCTTATGTGAGGGGGTATCGGTGAACGTCGCCGGCGTCGGCGGTGTGTGACGCTGCCGGTTTCTTCAGATCCCAATCGAGTGATAGCATGTGGCCTTCATGGAGGTGAGGCCCGGCTATCGGCCGCCTCGGTCACAGTGCAGGGACACGCGATATGAAGAACAAACTGGCCATCGGCAAACGTCACGAGTTCGCCATTTGGGGTGATTTGCTGAAGGAGGGGTTCGACGTCTTTCCCTCTTTGGTCGATGACAAAGGCATCGACGGCATCGTCGGGCACAATGGCCGTTACTTCGAAGTCCAGATCAAGAGCGGCCTCAACTGGAACAATCAGCGCGGGCTGAGTCGCGCCGCGGTCAGCGCGAACCCTGACCGGATCTTCCTCATCTACAACACGACAGCACGCCAAGTCCGCTACTTCACCGGTCAGCAGATCCTGAGTGAGGATGAATGGGCGCAGTCCATCGATTGGCGCCTATCTCAAATCAAGCTTCCTCAGCGCATGCTCGATAAGTACCAGACCCATAACTGGGACGGTTTTGTCGCTTATCTGCGCGCGGATCCATCGATTCCGGCCTGAGCCGCGAGCCACACTTTTCTTGCAGGGCAATGCGGTCGCGCAGTGCCTTCTTCCTTCCGCCCCATGCGAGCCGGCCGTCAACGATGACGTTGCCGGCGTTTCTTCAATACAGGGATTTACCACGTGAAAAAAATTGCCGTACCGCTGCTTGCATCGTTTCTGGCCTTGCAGGGCTGTGCAGAGATGCCGGACTACTCGAACGCAAACGCCGGTGAAACGGTCGATGAAGCGCGCTACACCGTGCTGGAAACCGAAACCTACGCAGTAAGGCCTCAGCGCCACTTTCTTGATCTTCAGCCGGATCTGAACATCATCAGGGTCAACGACGAGAAAGTGGGGAACATCCCGTTCTCCACCTACTACTACAAGAATGACTCCCCCCAGCGTGCGGTGTTGAAGCCCGGCAAGTACACGGTCCAACTGGAGTACCACTTGCCCAGGAAGTTCTTGTTCACGAACCTTGAGTTCGAGGGCAAGCCTGGCCAGAAGATCATTGCCCGCTCCAAATACGTGGGGCTGGACCGGCTGCAGATCTGGCTGGAGGATGTCGCGACGGGTGAAGTGGTGAGCAAGGGGATGCACTGACCGGCGTTCTTGAGCCCGAGTTGAAGGCGTCGGTTCGGTGCATCAAGTTTCGGTACATCCGTGTGCAGTGACAGGTACACAGACAACAAAAAGCCCGGCTGATGAAGCCGGGCTTTTTGTTGTGCGCGTTGATCAAACCCATGGATTCAGACTGCCCGACGTTCGGCCAGACGATCTGCGCCCCCTTCGGCGATGGCGTCACTGAACAGCGGGTCGGTCTCGGTGGCGGCAACGGCGTCGCTGAACAGCGGATCGGTCTCGGTGGCGGCAACGGCATCACTGAACAGTGGATCGGTTTCGGTGGCGGCAACGGCATCGCTGAACAGCGGGTCGGTTTCAGTCGCGGCAAAGGCGTTCAGGGCGAAGAACGAGAAGGCGATGCCGAGGAGGGTTTGGCGTTTCATGGTGATCTGCTCCGGTGTAGTGGTTGGGTATGGCGCCGATCCTACGCTCCGGGGCAGATAAGAGAATTTCATTGAGTTAATGGTTGTTATTGATGTGGTCAATTATTCAGTCGCTGAGCGACCCATCCTGATTCACCCCGATTCCAGCAACAGTGTTTGTCCAATCCCCCGATTTTTGCCCCGCCCGCCACCCCTTAGCATCGTCTCCAATCCGTGAATGAACACGGTTCCTCCAAAGACGGTGAACATCATGAACCTCAAGAAAATGGCGTGGGTTGTGCTCCTCGGCGGTTTCGGCGCGCAGGCGTTTGCGGCCGCGGCGGACGCCGAAAACCTTCCAGTGGAGACTTACAGCTCCGCGACGCAACTGGACATCGAACACGTGATTTCCATCACCGAACCCGCCAACGAGTGCGCTCCGGTGCCGGTGCGGATGACGTATGAGGACTCCCACGGCGAGCGGCATGTCCTGCAGTATCAAGTGATGGGTTCGGGCTGCTCCAACGGTTGAGCCCGGTGCACGGGATGGAGGGTCGACACTCCATGTCCGCTGCGTTCAAACGGCCTTAGCGCCGACGATGTCTTCATCCGATGCCAGCAGTTGCGGTATCGCGGTCTTGAGAAATTCCACCCAGGTCTTGATCTTCGCATCGACGAACTTGCGCGACGGGTAGATCGCGAACAGGTTCAACTCCTCCAGCCGGTAATCCGCCAGCACCCGCACCAATGTCCCCGCCCGCAGGCCGTCCACGGCCGATGCGATCGGCTGTATGCCGATGCCCATGCCTTTTCTGATCGCGATGCTCATGCCGTCGGCGGTGTTGATGTGAAAGGGCGACAGGGGAATGGTGATGGTTTGCGTGCCTTCAGGCCCTTCGAATGTCCAGTTCTCCACCGGCATCACCGTGTTGACGATGCGCAGGCACTCGTGCGCGCTGAGTTCGCCGGGGGTGGCGGGTTTGCCGTGCTTGGCCACATAGCCGGGGGCGGCGCAGAGGATGCTGTAGGTGATGCCCAGGCGTTGGGCGACGAAGCCGGAGTCGGGCAGGTCGCGGGCCAGGACGATGGACATGTCGTAGCCTTCTTCGAGCAGGTCCGGGACGCGGTTGGTCAGGGTCAGGTCGAACATCACCGTGGGGTGGATCTCGCGGTAGCGGGCGATGGCGTCGATCACGTAGTGGTTGCCGATGGCGGACATGGCGTGGATCTTCAGGCGGCCGACGGGCAGGGTCTGGGCGGTGCCGGCCTCTTCGTCGGCTTCGCGCACGTCGTCGACGATCTTTTCGCAGCGTTGCAGGTAGCGCGCGCCGGCCTCGGTGAGCGCCAGGCGCCGGGTGGTGCGGTTGATCAGGCGCGTGTGCAGGCGAGCTTCGAGAGCGGAGACGGCCTTGGAGACATTGGTCGTGGTGGTGTCCAGCAGTTCGGCGGCGGCGGTGAAGCTGCCGCTTTGGGCCACGGCGATGAAGCAGCGCATGCTTTGGAATACGTCCATCGGGGTCGTCTCGGGTGGGGTGCGGGCATTATAGGGGCGGCGCAGGCGCTTTTTGTGGTGAGGGAGCCAGCGCCCTCACCACAGGGGCAAGTCAGCGTTTGTGGGTTTGGGGGATGAAGCCCGGCACGCCGGTTTCGACCACGGAGTTGAAGCGGATCCGCGTGGCGATGTCGTCCTTGATCTCCTGCATCGCCCGCATCGGCAGAGTGTCGATGTCGATGTTCTCCTGAATGTGCCCCGGCGTCGCCGACGTGGTGAGGAACGCGGTGCCGCGCTGCACCGCCCAGGCCAGCGCGACCTGGGCCGGGGTTTTGCCGACGCGCCGGGCGATGCCGGTGAGGACCGCGTCGTCCAGCACGTTGGGCGTCATGCCGTGGCCCAGCGGGGCGAAGGCCAGGAGGATGATGCCGTGGGCCTTGCAGAAGTCGAGCATCTCCCATTCCGGCAGGTACGGGTGGGATTCGATCTGCACGACGGCGGGTTTGATCCGGGCGGCGGCGACGATCTCCTTCAGCGCCTCCAGGGTGATGTCCGACAGCCCGATGGACTTGCACCGGCCTTCATCCACCAGGCTTTCCAGTGCCCGCCAGGTGTCGATCAGGCGCACCTCGCCATCGTAGATAACGTGGCCGAACACATCGCGCGGATCCTGGTCGTCGCCGGCCTTGAAGGCGAACGGCGTGTGGATCAGGTAGCAATCGATGTAATCGGTGCCCAGCCGCTGGCAACTGGCCTCGAAGGCTGGTTTGACCCGCTCGGGGCGGTGATTGGTGTTCCACAGTTTGGTGGTGATGAACACGTCTTCGCGGCGTATGGTGCCGGCGGCGAACGTCTGCCGGAAGGCCTCGCCGATCTGCGCTTCGTTGCGGTAGCGCTCGGCGCAGTCGAAGTGGCGAAAGCCGGTTTCCAGCGCGCATTTGACCGCGTCGGTGGTGGTGCTCAGGTCGCGGAACAGGGTGCCGAACCCCACGGCGGGCATCGCGCCTGCGCCGTTGTTGAGCGGCAGGCGGGTGTCGCGCAGGGTGTCGTGGAAGGCTTCGTAGGTCATGGCGTTTCTCCGGGTGCGGGCGTTAAAGGGTGGTCGGGGCCGGGCGGCTGGCGAGGCGTTGGTCGTGGGCGCCGACGGCGTTGCCGCCGAGGGCCACGTACAGGCGCACGGCGTCGAGGTAGCGCGAGGTCTTCACCTGGATCTGCCCCAGCAGCGCCTGCTGATAGGCGCGTTCGGCCTCCAGCACTTGCAGCAGGCTGTTTTCGCCTTGGGCGTAGGCCTGCCGGTTGAGGCGCAGGCTGGTGTCGGCGGCGCGCAGGGCGTCGCTTTGCGCCTGGTCCTGCTCGGCGCTGTGGTTGATCGATTGCAGGGTGTCCGCCACTTGGCCGAAGGACTGGATCACCGTCTGCTGATAGCGGGCGAGGGCGGCGTTGTAGCCCTCGACGGCGCCTTGGCGTTCCGCCTCCAGGGTGCCGCCGTTGAAGATCGGCGCGGTCAGCCCGGCGGCGAAGCCCCACAGCGCGGCGCCGCCGTTGCCCGACGCGGCCTGGGCCAGCGAGGCCGACAGTTCGACGTGCGGATAGAGGTTGGCCGTCGCCACGCCCACCGCCGCGCTGGCGATGTGCAGCTCGGATTCGGCTTGCAGGATATCCGGGCGGGTGCGGGCCGTTTCCGACGGCAGGCTGACCGGGATGTTCGACGGCAGGGCGAACTCGTCGAGGGTGAAGTCCGGCGCGATCCAGTCCGCCGGGCCTTTGCCGGCCAGCACCGACAGCGCATGCCGCGCCGCGTCCCGTTGCTGGGCCAGGGGCGGCAGCAGGGTGCGGTCCTGGGCCAGGCGGGTTTCGGCCAGCGACACGTCGATCCGGGTGCTGACGCCGCTCTGCTGCGCCTTGCGCACCAGGTCGAGGTTCTTCGCGTCGTTGGCCAGCAGGGTCTGCACCGCGCCGATCTGCGCGTTGGCCGAGGCCAGCAGCAAGGCCTGGCTGGCGACGTCGCCGGTCAGGGTGAGGTACGCGGCTTCGTAGCGGTGCCTTTGCAGGTCGGTCGCGGCTTGCTGCACCTCGACCTGACGCTTGTTGCCGCCGAACACGTCCAGGTCGAACGCGACCCGCGGACCGATGGCGTAAAAGTTCGACACGCTGGGCTGCGGGCCGTTGTGGGTGCGCTGGCGTCCGGCGGTGGCGGCGAAGTCCACCTGCGGGTACAGCGCGCCCTCGGCGGCGGCCACCGACGAGGCGGCCTGGCGCAGGGTGGCGTCGGCGGCCGCCAGTTCGAGGTTGCCGTCGATGGCGCGGCGCATCACTTGATCGAGCTTGGGCGAGCGCAGCGCCGCCCACCAGTCGCCGTCGAGGCGCTTGCCCATGTCGAAGCGCTGCTCGGCCTGCGGATCGTAATGCTGCGAGGTGGTGGTGGCGGGCCGCTGGAAGTCGGGCCCGACGGTGCAGGCCGACAGCGACACCAGCAGGGCCAGTGCGCTGAAGGCGGTCGGGATCGCAGACGGGGTGAAGCGTGCAGAAGTGTTCATTGTCCAGACTCCACGAAAATCAGTTGGCCGAAACGGGCTTGCGCAGGAACAGCACCAGCGGGCTCACCACCAGCATCGCCACCAGCAGGATCTTGAATTGGCCCATCACGGCAATGAACGCCGCCTGGTGGGTGGCCAGGTGATTGAGGCCTTCGAGCGCCGGCAGCGAGGTCGGCAGGGCCGTGCGGTAGGGCGTCAGTTGGCTGACCAGCGCCGAATGCACCGCCTGGGTGTTGTTGAAGAAAAAGATCTGCACCACCGCCACGCCCAGGGTGCTGCCGTAGACGCGGATCAGGTTGAACAGGCCGGTGGCCTCGGGGCGCAGCTTCGGTTCGAGCGTGCTGAAGGCGACCTTGCTCAGGGCCGGCATCAGGATCCCCAGGCCGACGCCCTGGATGAACCCGCTCACCGCCACGGGCGTCCAGTCCATCAGCGGCGAATAGCCGAGCATCAGCCAGTTGGCGTAGCTCACCAGGGCAATGCCTGCGGCGATCAGCCAACGGGCGTCGACCCAGGCCGGCGCACGGATCGCCAGCAGGAACGCGCCGACCAGGCCGATGCCGCGCGGCACGGTCAGCAGGCCCGTGGTGTCCGGCGGGTAGCCGAGGATCTCGTCGAGCATCGGCGAGGTCAGGGCCATGGTCGACAGCAGCACGAAGCCGAAGGCGAAGAAGATCGCCGTCGACAGCAGGAAGTTGCGGTCGGCGAACAGGGCCTTGTTGAAGAAATGCGCCTTGGCGGTCAGCACGTGCACGGCGAACAGGTAGAACCCAAGGGCGCAGGCCAGCGCCTCGGTCCAGATTTCCGGCGAATCGAACCAGTCCAGCCGTTCGCCGCGGTCCAGGAGCATCTGCAGGCCGATCATGCCGAGGGTGAAGGCGCCGTAGCCGAAGAAGTCGAACGAGGGGCTCTGTTCGGCTTTCTTCTGCGCCAGCAACAGAGTGACCGCCAGGAAGATGTACGCCACCAGCGGCAGGCTGAGGTAGAACATCGGCCGCCAGTCGAAGTGCTCGCAGATCCAGCCGCCCAGGCTCGGCCCGCTGACGATGCCGAGCAGCACCAGCGCCGTCCATTTCGGCCCGAAGGCGGGGCGGCGTTCGGCGGGCAGCGTCTCCAGGGCGATACCCATCGACAACGGCGCCAGCACCCCGGCGGCGAGGCCTTGCAGGATGCGCGCGGCAATGAACGCCAGCGGCGTTTCGGCCAGGGTGGCGAGCCACAGGCCGAGGGCGAACGCGACCAGCGCCGTTTGATAGACGCGCTTGAGCCCGAAGCGCCCGGCCAGCCACTGCGCCACCGGCGTGGTGACGGCGCTGGCGGCCAGGTAAGCGGTGAAGATCCAGCCGGCCTGGTCGTCGGTCATCGATACGCTGCCCTGGATCAGGCGCAGCGCGGCGTTGGGCAACGGCAGGTTGGCCGATTGCAGGTAGGTCGCGAGCAGGGCGACGTACCGCAGCGCCCGCGCATCGGCCGTCGTGGACGCGGTGACGGCGTTCATCACGCGTTACCTGCGCTGAGCAGCGATTTGAACGGATACCACCACGGCGTGCGGTGCCCGGTGTCGACGGTGACCGTGGCGCTGGTGCCGGAGAACAGCGGCAGGGCCGGGTCGACGTCGTCCAGTTCCAGGCGCACCGGAATCCGCTGCACCACCTTCACCCAGTTGCCGGTGGCGTTCTCCGGCGGCAGCAGGGCGAAGTCGGCGCCGGCGCCGGGGCTCATGCTGATGACATGGGCCTGGAATTCGCGGTCCGGGTAGGTATCGAGGGTGATGGTGGCGCGCTGGCCGGGCCGCATGTGGGTCAGCTGCGTCTCGCGGAAGTTGGCTTCGACCCAGACCTCCCGGTCGGAGATCAGCGCCAACGCCGCTGCACCGTTATTGACGTAGTTGCCCACCTGCAAGTCGTCGACCTTGGCGACGATGCCGTCCTCGGGCGCGGTGACCGTCGCGTAGGACAGGTACAGCTGCGCTTCGTCGAGCTGGGCCCGGGCCTCGCGCACGGTCGGGTGGCTGTCGGGGGCGATGTCCGGATTGCCGTTGAGGGCGATGACGGTGCTGGCGATCTGTTGCTCGATGGAGGCGATGCGCTGGCGCGACACCTTCAAGTCAGTCTCGGCGCGCTCGTACAGGGCCCGGGAGACGAACTCGGAGGCGATCAGGGCCTTCTTGCGGGCGAACTCCTTTTGGTCGAAGTCCGCCGACTCCTTGGCCGATTGCAGTTGCGCCTGCTGTTCGCGGTAGCTGGCCTTGAGGCCGTCGATACGCAGGCGGGCGTTGCTGAGTTGGGCTTCGGCTCGGTCGACGGCGATCTGCAAGGGTTTGGGGTCGATGCGAAACAGCACCTGGCCCTTGCGCACGGACTGGTTGTCGTCGACGGCGATCTCGATGACCTGCCCGGACACCCGTGCATTGATTGTTGCCTTGGCGACGCGGGCGTAGGCGTTGTCGGTGGACACGAACGGTTCGCCAGCCCGGTAGTGGCTGTAGCCGACCACCACGAAGATGGCGGGCAGACCGGCCATCAGCCACGGTCGCAGCTTCTGCTTGAGGGGCTTTCTCGGCGGCGCGTCGTTCAGGCGCGGGCCTGGGTGTTCGTGGGCCGGTGCGGCGGTGAGGTCCAGTTGCTGTGTCATGATCGATACACCCTTGTCCGGGACATCGGGCCGACCGGTGCGCATTCGCCCGCGGCCCTGACGTGATTGGTTGCTGTGAGTCATCAAGTCCATGGGCGGCGGGAGGATCGCTCCACCGCTGTTTCGTCGTCGCTGCACCCGGTCCGAGCGCTGTTACAACAAACCCTGCCAACCAAGGAATTTCTGGTTCCTTGTTTTTGTGCGATGGTGTAAGAATATGAGCGAGAAATCTTTCCCGCAAGGAATTTATACGAGATGGCACAAAATAAACCGACAACAGGAAAAGGCCGCGGCCGCCCGCGTGCCTACGATCCGCAAACGGCGTTGCAACAGGCCCTGGGCGTGTTCTGGAACACCGGCTATTCCGCCGCCTCGCTGGACAGCATCGCCAGCGCCGCCGGCATGAACCGGCCGAGCCTGTACGCCGCGTTCGGCGACAAGCACGCGCTGTACATCAAGGCGCTCGACCAGTATTGGGACACGGCGCACGCCGCCATGCAGGCGGCGCTGAACGACGCCAGCCTGACCCTGGAGCAGGCGCTGACGCGGTTCTACGAAGGGCAGTTGTCGATCTATTTTTCCGGCGACGGCGCGCCGCGAGGCTGCTTCGCCATCGGCACGGCGACCACCGAGGCGGTGGAGGATCCGGAGATCCGCGAGGTGCTGTCGCGGCGCCTCAGCCAGCTGGATGCGGACCTGGAGCAGCGCCTGCGCCGGGCCGTCGAGTCCGGCGAGCTGAAGGCTGGCGTGGATGCGGCGGCGTTGGCCCTGCTCGCGTCGTCGCTGCTGCACAGCATTTCGATCCGGGCGCGGGCGGGCAAGTCCCGTCAGGAACTGACCGAACAGGCCAAAAGCGCCGTGCGGGTAATCTGTGGGTGAGGGTGGCCATGGACGGGCTTGAGGACATTCTGGCGCCGGGGCTGTCCGTGGTGTTCTGCGGGATCAATCCCGGTTTGCTCGCTGCGGCCCAGGGGCACCATTTTGCGGGACGGGGCAACCGTTTCTGGCGCACCCTGCACCTGGCCGGGTTCACGCCCGACGAGCTGCGCCCGGAACAGGATCGCTCGATCTTGTTGCACGGCTGCGGGTTGACGGCGGTGGTGGAGCGGCCGACGGCGAGGGCGGATCAGTTGGCCGCCCATGAGTTCAGCGCGGCGGCAGCGGCGTTCGAGGGCAAGATCCTGCGCTACGCGCCGCGTGTCGTGGCGTTCCTGGGCAAGGCGGCCTACGCCGGGCTGACCGGCCAGAAGACGGTGGCGTGGGGGCTTCAGACGCAGGCGTTCGGCAACGCGGCGGTGTGGATCCTGCCCAATCCCAGCGGACGCAACCGGGCGTTTTCACAGGATGAACTGGTGGCGGCTTATCGCCCGCTGCGCGAGGCGGTGGTTCAGCGGTCCTGAAGCCAGGTGTTCACCACTCGCCGGTCCAGCTCTTCCCAGTCCGCCATGCCCAGCACCCGCGTGGTGTTCAGCCCGCGCAGGTAGCCGCGCAGCTGATTGGCCACCGCCGTGACGCGCTCCGGTTCGGTCGCCTCGCCCAGGGCAGTCTCGTACTCCACCAGGTAGTCGGCCACGCGGTCGCGGAATTCGGGCAGGACGGTGTCGCGGATCAGGTCAAAGGTTCGCACTCGGGGTTTCCTCACGGGTTGTTCTGATTGTGGTCGCACGGCTGCCAGTCTGCACGGCGGGCAACTATTGCTTCAAGTAATAGTGACCATCAAGAAACGCAAGTTCTGCTTTGCGGCCGATGGGCGGAAAATCGCCTCCATCGAAACGCAGCTCAAGGAATTTGCGCGATGAAGACTCTGACCCGACTGGCTATGGTCGCCCTGATGATGGGCGGGGTGGCCGCGACCGCACCGGCCAACGCAGACGACGCCCGGTCGTGCCATTTTCTGCCCGTCGCCGCCAGTTCGGCAGGCTTGCAGCACTCCCAGACCGTTGGCGTGCTGTACAGCGAAAACACCCTGGAAAACCTGCAATACCTTGAGCGCTACCACGATGTGGCGGTGAACGGCGCCAAAGGTGCGCTGGATGCGCGGATCCGCGACGCCTTCGTCAGCAGCTCCGACCCGGAACTGGCCATCGACTGGCTGATGAGCTCGCTGCAACAGCAGTTTCTCTCGGTGACGGTCTACGACAGCCTCGATGCGCTGGTGCAGGCCCACCCGGACGTGGTGGTGATGCTCGACACCCACAACCGTCTGCTGACCCAACGCAACAGCCAGGTCGAGGCGCGTTTCGCCGCACGGTTCTACGACGCCGACCTGCAATACATCGGCAAGGCCGAAGGCGCCGTGGAAAAACAGATGCCGTCGGTGTGGGTGCACAACAAGGCGGCGCCGGAGATCGCCGCGCAGATCGCCCGGCAGCGCGACCTGCAACTGAACGCCTTGCGGCAGTTTGACGACTCGCTCAAGGCCCTGGTGGCCGCCGGCTGATCCGGGGCCCCGAAAAACACAACGGCAACGACGGCGCCCGTGACGCCAAACGTTGCCGACGAACCGAACCTTTGTTTTCAGGATGTGATCCATGCGTGCTTTTTTCTTCTCCGCTTTCGCCTTGGCCGTCGCGACGCTCGCCGGCTGCGCCAGCGCACCGAACGACCCGAGCCTGACCTTGCAGACCAGCAAGACACCCGCCGAGTACGCCGATTGCGTCGTGCCGAAACTGCAGGGCCGTGCGCTGAACCCGAGCGTGTCGCAGACCCAGCGCAGCTACCGCATCGTGGTGCCGAGCAAGGTCGCCGCCGACAACGTGCTGGAGGCCTACAAGTCCGGCAGCGGCGGCAAGGTGTTCGTCTACGAGCGCCACTTGCTGGCCTCCAACTTCACGCCGTCGAGTTTCGAACGCGCCGCCCAGGACTGCCTGTAACACGCAATACCCGCTTGCTCTGAACGCTCCTTTGGTTGGCCGCAACCAACCAAATTCCCTTGCCCCGCTCTGCGGGGCTTTTTTTTGCGCGCGCGGCCGGGCCGGCGTCTACAGTTCCCGGACGTCAACCGGAGAGGGCAGCCATGAACACGGAAAACACCCAATCAGCCTCCGTACTCATCGACCGAAGGATCGCCGAACTGGCCGACTGGCGCGGTGAAACGCTGGCGCATGTCCGCGCACTCATCCATCAGGCCGTGCCCGAGGTGGTGGAGGAATGGAAGTGGCGGGGCGTGCCGGTGTGGTCCTGCGGCGGCATCCTCTGCACCGGGGAAACCTACAAGTCTGCGGTCAAGCTGACCTTCGCCAAGGGCGCAGCGCTGGACGATCCCGCGGGGCTGTTCAACGCCAGCCTTGAGGGCAACACCCGGCGGGCCATCGATGTGCATGAGGGCGAACGCCTGGACGAAGCGGCGTTCAAGGCGCTGATCCGGTCGGCCGCGGCCCTGAACGGTTCGAAGAAAAAGGCCTGAAGAACGGACGGATCGCGCAGGAACCGGACAGATCGCGCAGGGATTTGCGGCGGGCGGTGTTTTGTCATATTGAGCAACATTTGATTCCCGACAGTGGCCAGCCCAACGGTTTTCCATGAGGCTGCACTGTGTTCCGACGTCTTCTGTGTTCGCTGTCCGTTTTGAGCGTGTCCATCGCCACCGCCCAGGCCGCTGCCCTCGATACGCCTCGCCTGCAAGGCATCGACAACTTCCGCGACATCGCCGGCACCACCGACGCGTATGCCACGGCCCACGACGGCACGATGCGGGCCGGGGTGTTCCACTGCACCGCCGGCAAGGACCGCACCGTCTGGACCGCGGCGGTGCTGCGGAGCATCGCCGGGGTCGACAGCGCCACAATCATGAGCAAGCACCTGGCGACCAACGACTACACCGCCGCCCGGGTGGCGAAGACTGAAGCCTATGCCACAGGTATCCCGGTTGTTTGCAGGATCCAGCACACCACAGAACCTGTAGGAGCTTGCCTGCAAGCGATGAGGCCATCACAGCCGACATCTTCGGTGCCTGGCCCACCGCTATTGCCAGCAGCCCGTCTCCTACAGGCGCAAGCCTTTGCGCAACGCTGCCGGGCTCACGCCATAGGCTTGCTGAAAGTACTGGCAAAACCTGCCCATATTGCTGAAGCCCAACCGCAGCGCCACGTCGGTCACCGACGGCGCGCCGCTCCGGGCCAGGATGTCGTGCGCATGCTCAAGCCGTACCCGGCGCTGATAGGCGACGATGGACATCCCCGCGAACCGTCGGAACCCGTCCTGCAAGGCGCGCAGGCTGACGTTGCTCAGTCGCGCCAATTCCGTGCCGCTGACCGGGTCGCCGGGATGGGCCTGAAGGTAGTCGATGGGCCAGCCCGGTGCGGGCGACCCCCACCGATTCGGTGCGGTGGCTGAAGAGGATCTTGCCCGCCGTGGGCAGGACGAAAGTGATCTCATCGAACGGCTCCGCAAACGCCACCGAACAATCGCCCCGGTAATATGCGCCGGAAACAGCCCCGTGAACGGCGGCGCCGTCGCGACGGGCCCAATGCCTGCCGCGACGGCGTCGGGCGATCGTCAGCTCAACGTCCCCGGCGCGATCCCCAGCAACCCGGACAAGGTGTTGACGATGGCCTGCTGGCGGGCCCGGTCGGCCTGGTGCTGCGCTTCGGCGGCGGCCACGTCGGCGTCGCAGTGCGGGCACAGGGTCTCGTGGGCGTGGATGTATTGCAGGCAGTGCCTGCACAGCGCCAGTTGCTCGGGGATGCGGCCTTCCTCCGGGGATTTCTGCCCTTGGTTGAGCCAGGCCAGTTTGACCACTTGGCCGCTGTCGCTGACGCTGCTGACCCGCTCGCCGGTGTCGATGTGTTCGGTGATCAGGTCGAAGCGCCCGACGGCGAACGACTGCGGCGCGGCGTCCTGCAGTTTGACGATGCGCTCGCGCAGCCCGCGCTTTTGCAGCTCCAGGGTGCGGTAATGGCAGTAGGGGTTGTTGCCGGGCTTGCCCAGCAGCGAGTGCGACGTCCAGGTGCAGCCGCCCCGGCAGACGTCGTTGTAGTAGCAGGTGCGGCAATGGCCCCACAGGTCGTCGACCGAGCGCAGCCGGCCGAAGTGGATGCCTTCGCTGTAGTGCCAGATGTCGTGCAGGCTCATGTCGCGCACGTTACCCCCGGAGAAGCCCACCGTCGCCAGGGACGGGCAGCCCTTGACCGTGCCGTCGGCCTCCAGCGCGAGCACGGTCTGGCCGGCGGCGCAGCCGCTCCAGTGCACGCGCTCGTCGCCGAAGCCGCGCCACAGATGTTCGTAAGGGCCGTAGTAGCCGATGTTGTTGCCGACGTTCATCAAAAGGCCGCGGTCCAGGCCTTCGCGGTAGAGGCGGGCGAGCAGCGGCATCACTTCCAGCAGTTGGTAGGGCTGCAGCAGCAGCTCCGGATGATCGACCGCGTTGCCCATGGCCACGGTCAGCTGGATCTGCCAGTGGGTGGCGCCCAGGCTGATGATGGTGTCCATCAGCTCGGGCAGGTCGGGCAGGGTGGCGGCGCCGATCTGGGTGTTGACGCTCACCGCCAGCCCCGACGCTTTCGCCCGGCGCAGGGTGTCCACGGCCTTGTCGAACGAGCCGGGCACGTTGCGCACCGCGTCGTGCAGCGGCGCGAGGCCGTCGAGGGACACGCCGACGCCGTTGAGGCCGGCGTCCACCGCCGCCTGCATCTTGGCCGGCGTCAGGTTGCGGCCGCCGGTCTGGATGGCGCAGTACATGCCGTGGTCGCGGATGGCCTGGATCAGTTGCGTCCAGTCCTTGCGCAGGTAGGCTTCGCCGCCGATCAGGGTGACCTCGCGGGTGCCGAGGGCGGCCAGGGCGTCGATCACGTCCAGGCATTCGCGGGTGCTCAGCTCGCCGGTGCGCCGGTGGCCGGCGCGGGAGCCGCAATGCAGGCACTTGAGGTCGCAGGCCAGGGTGATTTCCCAGACCACGTGGACCGGCACGTAGCGTTTGAGGTCGGACTCGCTCAGGTAGCGGGCAGGGAGGGTGTCTGTCATGGCAGGTCCTTGCGCACGGTCGCGTGCGCGACACGGAGGGAGGGCGACAGAACCCGGCGGGGCCGTCGTGGCCCCGCCGGGGAGCGACGGTCAGCGCGCTTCCAGTCGGGCGATCTCCGCGTTCAGTTGCTCCAGGGCACTGCGCAGCGAGGCCTCGTGGGCCACTTGCTGTTCACCCTGCTGCACCACGGTCTTGAGTTGCGCCACGTCGCCGCCGGCCTGGGCATGCTGCACGGCCACGGCATACAGCGGGATGTGCGGATGCGGTACCGGCTTGACCTCGACGCTGGGCGCCTGATGCACCGCAACGTGCCTCACCACATTCCACTGGCCCTCGTACTCGTAGCGGTAATCGGCAAAGCCGCTGGCCCAGTCGTCGCCCAACAGGCCCTTGAGGTGGAACGTCTGGGCGATCTGGCTGAGCGGGCCGCTGGGGCTGCCGGCGAGGTCGAGGATGATGTGGTGCTCGGCCGAAGGCGCCAGCTTGAGCTGACTGTAGTTGCCCCAGACCCGGGCGTGGAAGTTGACCGGCGGCCAGGTGCTCTGAAAGACGCTGGCCACGCCGCTGACTTTCTTGGAGACGGTGTTGACGACAAGGTCCAGGGTCAGGACCGGTGCGCCCAGCAAATCGTTTCTGACGATGAGGCGGGTATGGAAAAGTCCGATCGACATGATGCTGCTCCCTAAAGTGAATGACGGTTCCGGTGGCCGATCAGCGGCTCAGCAGTTGGCTGAGTTCTTTCTTGGCGGATTCCAGCGCGATGCGCAGTTGCGGCAACTGCTCCAGTTGCTGCTTGCCGAGCTTGGCGAGGTTTTTCATCTGCGCCAGGTCGCCGGCGGCGATGGCGCTTTGGATCGGCGCGGCGTACAGCGGCATGATCGGGCGGTACGGCTCGATCACAGGGCCCGGCTCGAACGGCGGCAGCACATGGGACGGCACCGGTTGCAGGTGCGCCGGCACGTTGTTGACCTCAACCCACTGGGTGCCGTTGAGGTATTGGTAGTTGGCGACGCCTTCCTTCCAGTCGGTGCCGACCACCAGGTGCACCCTGAAATTGACGATGCTGTTTGAGCCCGGCCCGCCGTGGTTGCCCTGGGCGGTGATGAGGATTTTGCTGACCCCAGGCTTCATGACGGTCAGGTAGGTGTACTCGCCCCAGACATCGGAGTGCACGTCGAGCGGCGGGTTGGTCGCCTGGGTGACGGCGGCGGTGCCGGTGACTTCCTGCTGCGGCGTGGAGATCAGCAGGTTGAGCGCCAGGCTTTGCGCGCCGGGCTGGCCCGTGCCGATCCGGTAGCACACCGGGAACAGGCCGACGTTGTGTTGCGAAACAGAACCAGACATGGTGATTGCCTCCATTGCAATGCGGGTGATGGCCTTAGGGTCTTTCCAGACGGGACACTTCCTGGGCCAGTTTTTCGTACGCGGTTGTAAGCTCCTTGGCTTCAGGCTTCGTTGAATCGCGCTGCTTCAACAAACTCTTCATTTCCTGCAGGTTGCCGTCCGTGATCGCGCTCTGGATGGCGACCCCGTAAGGGGGAATGTTGTGAGACTTCGAGTCGCTCATGCCGAAGGTTTCCTTATGGGTGTGCACACTGTCCCCTGTCGTGCAGGGGGCCTTTCCTGGCGGTCAGGCCGAACGCCTGCACAAGAAAGGCTTCAGTGAGCTTTCCTGGCGGCGCGGGCCGGTCCGTCCGGATCCGATCAAAGGGCAGGGCGCGGGCGTGCGGGGCACGGCCGTCGCCTCAGGGGCAGGCGGCGTCAGCCGAAGCCGTCGGGGCTGGCCTGCGGGGCGGTCGCGAGGGGGTGTCGCAGCGACAAGGGGGTAAAACGCGCCTGTGCGTCGGTCATCTTTCTGTCCTTGATAGAAAGCCACGAACCACAGGGATCGCTCGAACGGTCCGCGAGCCTGCGCGTGCTTGCGCAGGCAAAAGAGACATCCCTGTTTTCCTTTCCAGTGCTGCTCCTGGCGTGCGTCCGGAGGACGGTGGCCGACGTGCTGGCATATCGCTGGCAACGCAACCCTAGATCCGATTCGGCGGGCCTGCCAGAAAAAGCGCCGAACGGTAGTGACCGGCGGGTCACGCTGTCTGGCCGACGGAGCCATCAGCGCCTGGGAAGGTGACTCAACCGGTTGATTCCCAAGAAAAAAGCCTCGCTGGCGCTGGCGGCCCGACCCCGTGGAACCAATCGAAATAACGCCGCCCCGATTCAGGCGTTTTGCGTTGCGCTCACACCGGCGGCAGGGCGCGCATCCCCCGCATCGGGTCGTCCAGCAGGCTGAACTGCTCGACCAGGAAATCGATCAGCTTGCGCAGCGACGGCAGCATGCCCTGACGGGTCGCGAACACCGCGTAGATCATTTCGGTGCGTGGCGTCCAGTCTGGCAGCACCACGGCCAGTTGCCCGCGTTCGATGAAGTCGTGCACCAGCGACATCGGCATCTGCGCCAAGCCGATGCTGTCGATGGCCGCGCAGCGCAGCATCGGCAGGCCTTTGGTGATCAGTTGCGGGCGGTGCGCAAGGGTGAACTCCGCGCCGTCCTGGTGGAACAGCGTCCAGCTGTAGTCGCGCTGCGGGCTGCCGTGGTGGACGCTGGGGAAACGCGCCAGGTCCTGCGGCGCCTGAGGCTCGCCCAGGCGCGAGAGCAGCGCCGGGCTGGCCACCAGGCACTGCGGGCGCTGCGACAGCACCCGGCTGACCAGGTCCGAATCCTGAAGGGGCGGCGGGCGCACCCGCAGGGCCAGGTCGACGCCCTCGGCGACCACGTCCACCTGACGGTCGCAGGCGTCCAGGTGCACCTCCACCCGCGGGTGCTCGGCCATGAAACGGGTGATGAGGGCGCCGACGCATTCTTCCAGCAGCGTGGTCGGGCAGGTGACGCGCAGCACACCGCCGGGTTCGGCGTGGGTCAGGGCCACGGCGGCCTCGGCGGCTTCGGCTTCCTTGAGCATGGCGCGGCAACGGGCGTAGTAGGTCTGGCCCAGTTCCGTCACGGTGAAGTGGCGGCTGTTGCGGGTGATCAGGCGCACGCCCAGGCGTTCTTCCAGCAGCGCGATGCGCCGGCTCAGGTTGGACTTGGGAATGCCCAGGGCCCGCGCCGTCGGGGCAAAGCCGCCGTGGTCCACCACCATTACGAAATACTGCAGGTCATTGAGGTCCAGCACGGGGGACATTCGCTTGGCCGAGGGACGCCCACTATACAAGCGCAAAGGTCCGCCGTGTGGGACGCAGCGGACCGTTTTTCGCCTCTGGCGGGCGTGCCGGTCGAACCGCAGGATGGGCGGCTTTTGGAGGCCGGCCTTGAACAAACTCAACGAGATGCAAGCGTTCGTCACCGTGGCGGACACCGGCAGCATGTCCGAAGCCGCCCGGCAACTGGGGGCCGCCAAGTCCATGGTCAGCCAACGCATGGCGCAGTTGGAGAAGCGCCTGGGCAGCACGCTGCTTGAACGCGGGCGCCAGGCCCGGCTGACCGAGTCCGGCGAGGTGTTCTACCGCTATTGCCAACGGATCCTGGCCGAAGTCGATGAGGCCGAAGAGGCGGTGCAGGCGTTCGGCGCCAGCGTCAGCGGCACCTTGCGGCTGGCGGCACCGATGGCCTTCAGCGTGCGCTACCTGGCCCCGGTGCTGGCGGACTTCGCGGCGCGCTATCCGCAGTTGCGGCTGGACGTCGAGGTCGACGACCGTCGGGTCAACCTGCACGAAGAACGCTACGACGCGGCGATCCGCATCGGCGAACTGCCGGACTCCTCGCTGGTGGCCAAGACCATCACCGCCAACCGCCACATCATCTGCGCCAGCCCCGCGTACCTGGCCGCCCATGGCACGCCGCAGACCCCGCAGGAATTGGCCCGGCATTTCGCGATCCACTACGTGAACCGCGAGCCCCACGGCACGTGGACGCTGCCGGTGAACGCTGGGCTGGAGTCGTTCCGGGTGCGCGGCCGGATGCGCACCAACAGCGGCCATCAACTGATGGCGGCGGCCAGGGCGGGGCTGGGCCTGACCATCCTGCCGACCTTTCTCGCCGCGCCCGACATCGTCTCCGGCGAACTGGTGGAAGTGCTGGCGCCCCACGCGCCGCGCGGGGGCAACATCTCGATGGTGTACCGAAGGTCCCAACGGGCGTCGCCCAAGCTGCTAGCCCTGGCCGACTTCCTCGCCGAGCGGCTCGGTAACCCGCCGCCGTGGGAACGGATGCTGGCGGACCACGCCGCCGCCCGCCGCTGAACCGTTCGGAAAAAGCGAAACCGCGATTCGTTTTTCTGCGGCTTATGGGCCTGTCGGGCCTTCCCTAAGCTGGCGGGCGACAGGCGCGCTTCGACGCCTGACAGGGAAGAAACGCAATGAACGATACCCTTGATAATCCTGCCCGCCGCACCGTGCTGGCCGGTGGCGTCGTGGCGGCGGCCACGCTGGCGGCGGGCGGCCTGGCCCAGGCGCTGGAGTCCGCCGACAACCCCAAGGCCGATGCGCGCGCACCGGTCGATGTGATCATCGTCGGCGCCGGTTCGGCCGGCGCGGTGCTGGCCCGGCGCCTGAGCGAAAACGGCCAGCGGCGGGTGCTGTTGCTGGAGGCGGGGCACAGCTATGCGCCGGACCGTTATCCCGCGACCGTGGCCAGCAGCGACATCGTCGGCGCCAACGGTAACCGTGAGTTCGAATGGGGCTACACGGCCCGGCCGGGTTATGTCGGGCACCCCATCGGCGCCCTGCGCGGCAAGGTGCTGGGCGGCAGCTCGGCGATCAACGGCGCGGTGGCGATCCGCGCCCGCCGCGAGGATTTCCGGCGCTGGAACCTGCCGGGCTGGAGCTTTGAAGAGCTGCTGCCGGCGTTCAAGAAACTGGAGCGCCACAGCGGCGGCGCCAGCGCGATCCACGGCCATGACGGGCCGTTGCCGGTGCGCCAACTGTCCACCGCGGACGTCACGCCGATGCAGAAGGCGTTCATCTACGCCACGGTCGCCAACGGCTACCGGATGGTCGACGACTTCGACGGCGCCCAGGCCAACGGCGTCGGCCCGTACCCGATGAACATTGTCGACGGCGTGCGGGTCAACACCGGCATGGCTTACCTCACCGACGAGGTGCGGGCCCGCAAAAACCTGCAGATCCGCTCCGACAGCCTGGTGGACAAAGTGCTGTTCGAGGGGACGCGGGCGACCGGCGTGCAACTGGCCAACGGTGAGCGCCTGCCGGCGGGTGAAGTGATCCTGTCGGCGGGCACCTACGGCAGCGCGGCGATCCTGCTGCGTTCCGGCATCGGCCCCGGCGACGACCTGCGCGCCCTTCAGATCCCCCAGGTGGCCGAGCTGCCGGTGGGGCAGCGGCTGGTGGACCATCCGTTCTACTACAACGCCTACGCCGCCAAACCGGACCTGATCGGCCGCCAGTCGCCGGCCATCGGCGCCAAGCTGTGGACCCACAGCCGCAGCGCCGCACCCGGCGAGTTGGATCTGCACATCACCGCCACCCACCTGTTCCCCCATGAGCAGAGCCCGACCCAGGTCGGCTTCGTGCTCGCGGTGGCCCTGACCCGGCCGCTGTCGCGGGGCCGGCTGAAGCTGGCCAGCCGCGATCCGTTCGCCGCGCCGGACATCGATCTGAACTTCCTCGCCGAGCCCGCCGACCGCCGGCGCCTGCTGGACGGCATCCGCCTGGCGCGGCGGATCGGCGCCACCGCGCCGCTGGCCGGGATGATCCATGCCGAGCTGAACCCGGGACCGGGCAACGATTCCGACGAGGCCCTGCTGACCAGCGCCCGCGCCACCCTCGACACCTATCACCACCCGACCTCCACCGCGCCCATGGGACGGCCGGGGGACGCCCATGCCGTGGTCGACCTGCAAGCGCGGGTGATCGGCACGCAAGGGCTGCGGGTGGTCGATGCGTCGATCTTCCCTGACGTGCCTTCGGTCGCCACCAACGTGACCGTGATCGCCACCGCTGAACACATCGCGGGCCTCTACGCCTGACCCCAAGAAGCTATCCCAAGAAGCTATCCCAAGGAACTTTACCCATGAACAACACCCCGGTCTTGAACTGGATCGACGGCCTTTGGCTGGACTCCGGCGTTCACCACGACTCCTTCGACCCGGCCACCGGCGAACGTATCGGCCGCTATGCCGAAGGCGGCCTGGCCGAAGCGCAATTGGGCATCGCGGCGGCTCGCCGGACGTTCCGTGACACCCCGTGGAAGGACGACCGCGCCTGGCGCGCCCGTGCCTTGCTGGAACTGGCGGACGCCTTCGAGCGCCACGCCGAAGCGCTCATCGACACGTTGGCGCTGGAGAACGGCAAGATCCGTCCCGAGGCCGGCTTCGAGGTCGCCATGGTGCCGTCCAAGCTGCGCTACTACGCGGGCCTGGCCCGCACCGAATACGGCCGCGCCGCCGAGCCGAAGCCAGGGCGGATCTCGCTGGTGCTGCGCCAGGCGGTGGGCGTGGCGGGGATCATCGTGCCGTGGAACTCGCCGGTGGTGCTGATGATCCGCTCGCTTGCCCCGGCGCTGGCCGCCGGCTGCACCGCCGTGGTCAAGATGCCGGGGCAGACCGCGCAGACCAACGCGCTGGTGGCGAAGATCCTCAGCGAAGCGCCGTCGTTGCCCCGTGGCGCGGTGAACCTGTTCAGCGAGCAGGGCGCGGCCGGTTCGATCCACCTGGTGGAGTCGCCCGACGTGCCGGTGATCAGCTTCACCGGCAGCACCGGTACCGGCCGGGCCATCTCCGCCGCCGGGGCGCAGCACCTCAAGCGCTTCGGCCTGGAACTGGGCGGCAAGACGCCGATGCTGGTGTTCGACGATGCCGACCTTGAGACCGTCGTGCCGGTGCTGGTCAAGGCCCTGACCGTGTTCGCCGGGCAGTTCTGCATGACCGGCTCGCGCCTGCTGGTGCAGCGGGACATCGCCACGGCGCTGACCGAGCGCCTGGCCGAACGCCTGAGTGCGGTGCGGGTCGGGCCGTCGGCGGATCCGGCCAGCGACATGGGGCCGTTGATCGACAAGGCCAACGTGCAGCGGGTCGACCGGGCGGTGGAGGAAGCCATCGCCGCCGGGGCGCAGGTGATCGTGCGCGGTGGCCCGGTCACCGACGGACCGCTGGCCCGGGGCGCGTTCTATCGCCCGACGCTGCTGCGGGTCAGCGACCCGGACCTGGCCATCGTCCGGCAGGAGACCTTCGGCCCGGTGCTGACCTTGCAGGTGTTCGACAGCGAGGCCGAGGCCGTCGAACTGGCCAACCGTAGCGAGTTCGGCCTGGCGGCCAGTGTCTGGACGCGGGATGGCGACCGCTCCCTGCGGGTGGCCCGTGAACTGGAGGCCGGCACCGTGTGGGTCAACGACTGGGCGGTGGTCTACGACGAGTTCGAGGAGGGCGGCTTCAAGCAGTCGGGGCAGGGGCGGCTGAACGGTGTGGCGGCGCTGGACGATTTCGTCGAGTACAAGCACATCGCCCTCAACCCTGGCCGGCGTGAGGCGTGAGCCCGATGCGAGCGACCCGACCCGTTGTTGTCGCGCTGCTGGCGGGGGCGCTGGCCGCGTCCCCGACCTTCGCCGCCGACCTGTCCCCGTCCCCCACAAGGAGCGCTTCCGTGCCTGAGGACACACTCTATGACGCCTTGCTCGATGCGCTGCAGGCGACCTTCGGCCACCATCCCGGCTTTCGCGCGACCCACGCCAAAGGTGTGCTGGTGACCGGCACTTTCGTTGCCTCGGCGGCTGCGGCGGGCCTGAGCCGCGCTGAACATTGGCAGGGCCAGGCGGTGCCGGTGGTGCTGCGGTTCTCCAACTTCAGCGGCGTGCCGGCGACGGCGGACGGCGATCCGCTGGCCAGCCCGCGCGGGTTGGCGGTGCGCTTCAGCCTTTCAGACGGGACGTTCACGGACATCGTGACCCACTCGTTCGACGGCTTCCCGGTGGCCACGCCCGAAGACTTCCTGGGGTTCTTGCAGGGCATCGCCGCCAACGTCGCCGCCCCGGCGGATCCGGCACCGCTGCAAGCCTTTCTGGCGGGCCGCCCGAGGGCCCGGCAGTTTCTGGAGGCGCCTAAGCCTGCACCGTCCAGTTTCGTAGGCATCGACTACTTCGGCGTCAACGCGCTGGTGTTCAGCGACCGTCAGGGCAAGGAGCAGGCCGTTCGTTACCGCATCGAACCGCTGGCGCCGGAACCGACCTTGAGCGAGGCCGAAGCCGCCGCAAGACCGGCGGACTACTTGCAGGAGGAACTGGCGGCGCGGCTGGCCAAGGGGCCGGTGACGCTGCGCCTGATCGCGCAATTGGCGGCGCCGGGGGATGCCGTGGCCGACGGTTCGCTGCCCTGGCCCAGGAACCGCCGTGAGGTCGAGCTGGGCCGTTTCACCCTCGATGCGCTGCTGCCCGCCGGCGAGCAGCAAGCGGCCCAGCAGCGTCTGGACTTCAGCCCCGGGCGCTTGACGGACGGCATTGCGGCCAGCGCCGATCCGATGATCGTGGCGCGCGACCGGATCTACCGGCGCGCCGTGCTGCGCCGGCAGCAGCCATGAGCGTGGAGGCGGCGCGCTGGAAGCAATGGCTGCTGTCGTGGCTGATCGTGTGGCCGCTGTCGGTGTCCATGCCCTGGGCGCTGGCGGCGGTCTTGGAGATGGGGGATCTGCGGGTGCCGGAGTGGCTGTTCAAGGCCCTCGTCGCCGGGCTGATTTCCTTCAACATGGTCTATTGGCTGGTGCCCCGCAGCCACCGGTTGATGGCCCGCTGGCTACTGCGCTAGGCGCGGCGCCTGCCCGTTCCCGGCGGGAGCGGGCAGGCGTCGGGCTCAGCTGTGATGGATCTCGCGGTCCTTGGTTTCCGGCATGAAGAAGATGCCGAGGACGGCGGTCATCACCGCGATCACGATCGGGTACCACAGGCCGTAGTAGATGTCGCCCGTGGCCGCGACCATGGCGAACGCCACCGTCGGCAGGAAACCGCCGAACCAGCCGTTGCCGATGTGGTAGGGCAGCGACATCGAGGTGTAGCGGATCCGCGCCGGGAACAGCTCCACCAGCCACGCGGCGATGGGGCCGTAGACCATGGTCACGTAGATCACCAGGACCGTCAGCAGGAGCAGCACCATCGGGTAGTGGGTCTTGGCCGGGTCGGCTTTCTCCGGGTAGCCGGCGTCCTTGAGCGCGGCGCCGAGGCTGGCGGTGAAGGCGTCGTTCTGGGTCTTGAAGTCGGCGGCGGGCAGGTTGCCGCCTTCGAAGCTCTGGATGACCTTGTCGCCGATCTTCACCTGGGCCACGGTGCCCGGTTCGGCCTTCTCGTTGTTGTACGGAATCGCCCGTTTGGCCAGCACGGTCTTGGCCAGGTCGCAGGAGCTGGTGAAGCGCGCCTTGCCCACCGGGTCGAACTGGAACGAGCACTGGCCGGGGGCGGCGACCACCGTCACCGGGTTCTTCGCCTGGGCGGCGAAGACGTCCGGGTTACCGTACTGGGTCAGCGCGTGGAAGATCGGGAAATAGGTCAGCGCCGCCAGGATGCAGCCGGCCATGATGATGCCCTTGCGGCCGATGCGGTCGGACAGGCTGCCGAAGATCACGAAGAACGGCGTGCCGATCAGCAGCGAACCGGCGATCAGCAGGTTGGCGGTCTGCGGGTCGATCTTGAGCGTCTGCAACAGGAAGAACAGCGCGTAGAACTGCCCGGTGTACCAGACCACCGCTTGCCCGGCGGTGCCGCCGAGCAGGGACATGATCACCACCTTGAGGTTTTCCCAGCGGGCGAAGGATTCGGTCAGCGGCGCCTTCGACGCCTTGCCTTCGGCCTTCATCTTCTGGAACACCGGCGACTCGCTCAGTTGCAGGCGGATGTACACCGAGATGATCAGCAGCAGGATCGACAGCAGGAACGGGATCCGCCAGCCCCACGCCTCGAAGGCTTCGGTGCCCAAGGCGGTGCGGCA
Source organism: Pseudomonas sp. B3(2017) (assembly GCF_002113595.1). Taxonomy (NCBI): domain Bacteria; kingdom Pseudomonadati; phylum Pseudomonadota; class Gammaproteobacteria; order Pseudomonadales; family Pseudomonadaceae; genus Pseudomonas; species Pseudomonas sp. B3(2017). Next base: position 170,010 of record NZ_NEIU01000009.1, on the reverse strand, counting down.
GGCGAGGATCACCAGCAGCGAGAGGAACAGGCCCAGGGTCGCGGTGGTCTGGATCCACGAGGTGAAGAAGCCGCGCTTGCCTTTCGGCGCATGTTCGGCCACGTAGGTGGCCGCGCCGCCGTACTCGCCGCCCAGCGCCAGGCCTTGCAGCAGGCGCAGGCTGATCAGGATGACCGGCGCCGCCACGCCGATGGAGGCGTAGCCCGGCAGCAGGCCCACCACGGCCGTGGAGACGCCCATGATCACGATGGTGATCAGGAACGTGTGCTTGCGGCCGATCATGTCGCCCAACCGGCCGAACACGATGGCGCCGAAGGGGCGCACGGCGAAGCCGGCGGCGAACGCGAGGAGGGCAAAGATGAACGCGGTGGTCTCGTTGACGCCGGCGAAGAAGTGCTTGGCGATGATCGCGGCCAATGAGCCGTAGAGGTAAAAGTCGTACCACTCGAACACCGTGCCCAGGGACGAGGCGAAGATGACCTTGCGCTCCTCCTTGGTGATGCCCTGCCGCGTTGTGCTGCTGTCGTCGATTGCCGCCATGGGTCTTCTCCGTCGTGCTTTTTGTTGTCAGGCCGGAGCACCTCTTCAACGTTTTCGTACCCGGGCCCTGGGGCTTGAATCGGATAAGCGCTTGCATGCTGCGTGGACAGGTGGAAAGCCTCGCGTCGCGGCGAGGTTTCCTTGAGCATAATCAGCTTCGCGCAGATATCCACTCGCCATCACGGGAAGGCGTGGCCCGGGCGCTACGCCTTGACCCAGCGCTGGCGGCTCCAGGCGCTCAGCGAGTCCACGGCGAACACCAGCGCCAGCATCGCCAGGATCACCGTGCTGGCCTGGACTTCCTGGAACAGGCTGAGGCTCACGTACAGCATCTGCCCCAGGCCGCCGGCGCCGACGAAGCCCAGCACGCTGGCCATGCGGATGTTGTTTTCCCAGCGGTACAGGCAGTAGGCGATCAGCTGCGGCGCCAGGTTCGGCAAGGTGCCGTAGCAGAAGGCGAGCACCGGGTTGGCGCCTTGCCGGCGCAGGGCTTCGGCCGGTTCCGGCGGGGTGTTCTCCAGCGCTTCGGCGAACAGCCGGCCGAGCACGCCGGTGGTGTGCAGGGCGAGGGCGAGGGTGCCGGCGTTGGGGCCGAGGCCGGCGGCCAGCACCATCAGCGCCGCCCAGACCAGCTCGGGAATCGCCCGCAGGGCATTGAGCAGCAGGCGCGCGGCGCTTTGCCCCGGCCAGCCGAAACGTCCGGCGGCGGGCAGCGCCAGCACCAGCCCCAGGCCGGTGGCGAGCAGGGTGCCCAGGGCCGACATGGCCAGGGTCTCCAGCGCGCCGTGGAAAATCGCGGACAGGTAACCGGCGCTCAGGTCGGGGCTGAGGAAACGCTGCACATAGGCGCCCATCTGCTTCAGGCTGGCGGCGCTGCCCAGTTCCGCCAGGTCCAGTTCCAGATAGGCGAACGAGGCGACCACCGCCCAGCCGATGGCAAGGATCAGCAATGCGTTGACCAGGCGCCTCATGCCAGCCTCCCGCGCAGCAGGCGGCTCAGCTGGTCGGCGCCCAGCACCAGCAGCAGGAAGGTCAGCAGCATGCTGGCGACTTCGCCGCCGGCGAACATGCGGATCGACAGGTCGATCTGCTGGCCGAGCCCGCCGGCGCCGACGAAGCCCATCACCACCGAGGCGCGGATCGCGCATTCCCAGCGGTAGACCGTGTACGACAGCAGCTCCGACGCCACGTTGGGCAGGATGCCGTAGGCGAACGCGCCCAGGCGACCGCTGCCGGCCTGCATGAGGGCGTGGGCCGGGCGCTGGTCGGTGGACTCGAAGATTTCCGCGTAGACCTTGCCGAGCATCCCGGCGTAGGTGATCGCGATGGCCAGTACGCCCGCCGCCGGCCCGAGCCCGACGGCCCGGACGAACAGCAGGGCCCAGACGATCTCCGGCACGCTGCGCAGGAAGATCAGCAGGCCGCGCACCGGCCAGCGCAACAGGCGCCCGCAACGCCCGGGGCGCCCGCCGCGCGAAGCGGCGGACAGCGACAGGGCGCGGCTGGCCAGCAGGCTGGCGGGCGCCGCCAACAGCAGCGCGAGCGTCATGCCGGCGGTGGCGATGGCCAGGGTCTGCAGGGTGGCCTTGAGCAGCAGTTGCATGAACGCGTCGTCGTGGGCCGGCGGCCAGAAGCCGGCCACGAAACGGCCCATCTCGCTTTGGCTGTCGGCGCGCAGCAGCACACCGGGATCCAGTTCGCTGAGCTGCACGCCCGGCCACAGCAGGGCGACGGCCAGCAGCGTCAGCAGCAGGCGCGGCCAGGCGGCGGGGTCGCGGGAATCGGCGCTCAGCATCGGGGGATCTGCACGGTCAGGGGCGGCACGACCGTCGGCGGGGATTGCAGCTGTTCATTGGCGTAGAGCGCGTCGAGCCGCTCGCGGTCCACCTCGGCGGCGGGGCAGTCGAACAGGATCCGGCCTTCGCGCAGGCCGATGATCCGCGGGAAGTGCGCCAGCGCCAGCTCCACCGCGTGCAGGCTCGCCACCAGCGTGACCCGGTGCTCGCGGGCATGGCGCGAGAGCACCGACAGGGTATGCCCGGCCAGCACCGGATCCATCGCCGACACCGGCTCGTCGGCCAGCAGCACTTCCGGCGCCTGGTACAGCACCCGGGCGATGCCGACCCGTTGCAGTTGGCCGCCGGACAGTTGCTGGCACTGGCTGAACAGTTTGTCGCTCAGATCCAGTTTCGCCAGCGCCGCCCGGGCGCCGGCCACGTCCAGCGGATGCAGCAGGCTGACCAGGCTGCGTAACAGGCTCCACTGGCCGAGCTTGCCGGCCAGCACCGCCGTCACCACCCGTTGCCGGGGCGGCAGGGGCGGCGCCTGGTGCACCAGGCCGATGCGGGCGCGCAGGCGCTGGCGCTGACCGGCGGACAGCTGCCAGGCGCGCTGGCCGAGCACGTCGAGTTCGCCGCCGCTGGGCTGCACGGCGGTGGCCAGCACGTTGAGCAGGCTCGACTTGCCGGCCCCGGACGGGCCGATGATCGCCACCTGCTCGCCGGCGCCGATGTTCAGGTCCACGCCTTGCAGGGCGTGGACGCCGTTGTCGTGGTGCAGGCGTCCCTGGGTCAGGCGCAGGGTCATTTCAGCAGTTCGGCGGCGCGGGCGGCTTCCTCGATGCCTTTGTAGTTGTCCGGGCTGGTCTCGATGAAACGGCTGGCGGCCTGCAGGTCGAGGATCTTCTTCTGCTCGGGGTTGGCCGGGTCGAGGGCGAGGAAGGCCTTCTTGATCTTCGCCGCCAGGGCCGGGTCGAGGGTGCCGCGCACGGTCCAGTTGTAGTCGAAGTAGGCCGGGGTGGTGGCGAAGACCTTCACTTTGGCGGTGTCGACCTTGCCGGCGTCCACCAGCTTCTGCCAGACGCTGGCGTTCAGCACGCCGGCATCGACCTTGCCGGCCTGCACCCAGGCGACGGTGGCGTCATGGGCGCCGGAGTAGCCGACGCGACTGAAGTAGGTTTCAGGCTTGATGCCGTCCTTGAGCATGAAATAGCGCGGCATCAGGCTGCCGGAGGTGGACGACACCGAACCGAAGGCGAAGGTCTTGCCCTTGAGGTCGGTCAGGCTCTTGACGTTGGGGTCGGCGGTGATGAACTTGCTGGTGAACTGCGCATCCTGCTCGCGCTGCACCAGCGGGATCACCGGGGTGGTGGCGTCGGTCTTCAGGCGGGCCTGGACGAAGGTGAAACCGCCGAGCCAGGCCATGTCGAGGCGGTCGGTGGCCAGTGCCTCGACCACCGCCGGGTAGTCCGCCACGGGGACGAACTTCACTTTCATGCCCAATTGCTGTTCCAGGTACTTGCCCAGCGGCTCGAACTTGCGCAGCAGTTCGGTGGGGGCTTCATCGGGGATCGCGCTGACTCGCAGCACCTCGGCGGCGTTCGCCAGCAGCGAGGAAAAGGTCAGGGCCAGGCCAGCGGTCAGTGCCAGGGTACGTTTGAGCATGGAATTCTCCGTTTCATGAGCGTCGCAATCGAAGCGCCCGCGAAGAAGCCGGGCGCAACGTCAGGTTAGACGAAACGGGCGGTGTTATACGCACTCATGCCGGCGTTGGCGAGTCTGCCGAAGGTGTCGGTGGCCGGCATGTGTGGCGATTTGTTGCGCCTGCTGCCGACACCTTGTCCGTAAGCCGGGCCGCGTGCCTCAGAACGCGTAGGGAATGCTGATCTTGGCCCAGAGCATTTCGCCCTCGGGGCGGTTTTCCACGTCGAACTCCTTGGCCCAGCGGATCTCCGCGCTGGCGTACTTGAGAAAGGTGAAATACAGGGCAGGACCTATGGCGAACACCTTGCCGCGCACGCCGTCGTTCACGTCTTCGCCGGCGAACTGCACGGTGTGGCCGAACTGCTTGTCGTCGGTGGTCTGCTTGAGGAAGTAGCCGTTGACGCCCAGGCGCAGGTTGTCGGTGACGCGGTAGCTGGCCGAATAATCGAAATGGAAGATCTGCCCGGACTTGTAGTCGGTGTCCTTGTTCTTTTCGTTGAAGCTGTAGGTGGTCTTCATCGACAGCTCGGTGCGCTCGGTCGGCAGCCAGGTGAACGAGAACAGCGGCTTGTACGTCCAGAAGTTGTTGCTGGTGTTGGCCAGGCGTTCGGCGTCGTACTCGCCGGTGGGCGCGGTGATCTCCACGGCGGCGCCGAGGGTGAGGTTCTTGCCCATGTCCCACAGGATGATCGGGGCGAACGTGGTGTCGCCCATGCTCTCGCGGGTGTCGCTGAGGCCGAACGCCGCCACTTCCTGCTTCATCCACGGCTGGGCGACGTAACCGGCGAGCCGCCCGCCGAGCACCCGCACCGGGCTCAGGTAATCGAGGCGCGGCACCACGGCGGTGGACTCGATCTCGACGTTCGGCACCTTGCCGCCCAGGGAACTGATGTTGAGCTTGGTCGCCTTGTAGTGGTTGTAGTAGAGGTTGAACGCGACCATGTTTTCCGGAAGGTTGTCGACGTCCAGCGGCAGGACGAAGAAACCGTCGGTGCCGGGGCCGATGTTGTCGACGCCGGATTCGGTGGCCAAGGCGGGCAAGGGGAGTGCGCCGACCGTCAGCATCAGGGCCAACGGGAAGGGACGTGTCGCGCGGTTCGGGCTCATGGTTGTCCTCGTTATTATTGTGATGGGGACGCGGCGCGGCCGCACGGGGCGCCGGCAGCCTAGGATCAAGCCTTTGGCGCACGCCGGGGCAGGGTATTGGCGGACACGCAGGGGGGCATCTGCGGACAGGCCGCCGGCCCTGTGCTAACTTCTTGTGACATAACCGGTTACAAAAATAACAACTCAGCACGATCCGGAATGTCCAGCCCCATGAACGTCAAAGTCCAAGACCCCACCTACGAACTGGCGCTGGTGTCGCCGTTCCTGCTGCAGACCCTGGCCGAAGTCGCGCAACTCAAGGGCATCCAGCCGCAAACCCTGTGCCGTGGCCTGGGTTTCACCCTCGACGACCTGCAGGACCCGGCGCAGCGCATCTCCTACCGCCAGGCCGTGGCCATGATCCAGCGCGCGCTCAAGGCCTTGCCCAACCAGGGGCTGGGCCTGTGGGTCGGGGCGCAGAACGTGCTGGGCACGCTGGGCCTGCTGGGCCACGTGCTGTCGCTGTGCAAGACCCTGCGCGACGCCTTCGCCCTGGGCATCCGCCATCAGCACACCTCCGGCGGGATCGTGGTGTCCAGCGTGGACGTGGTGGGGGAGCAGGTGTTCGTCAACGCCGAATGCCGCCTACCGTTCGCCGAAGTGCAGATGTTCGCGGTGGAGGAGTTCTTCGCCAGCCTGCTGGTCTACGGGCGGGCTTTGGTGGGGGAGGACTTCAAGGCCATCGCGGTGGAGTTCGTCCACGCCGCGCCGGACTACCTCGACGAATACCGGCGCCTGCTGGGGCCGGACGTGCGCTTCGGCTGCCTGCACAACCGCATGCTGCTCGACGTGCGCTGGCTGGACGTGAACCTGCCCAACCACCATTCGCTGGCCTTGCGTCAGGCGGTCAAGCTGCTGGAACTGGAGGCGGCGCAGGTGCACCAGAAACTGGACCTGATCCAGGCCGTGGAGCGGGCGATCGCGCGGGACCTGAGCCGGGGCAGCCACATCGAGAAGATCGCCGGCGACCTGAACATGAGCAGCCGCACCCTGCGCCGACGCCTGACCGAGCACGCGCTGACCTTCGAAGCATTGCTGGAGCAAGTGCGCCAGGCCCGCACCATGAGCCTGTTGGCCAACCCGCAGATGCCCATCGAACGCATCACCGAGGAAGTCGGCTACAGCGACGTGCGCAGCTTCCGCCGGGCGTTCAAGCGCTGGACGGGGATGAGCCCCAGCGCGTGGCGCCATGACGGCGGCGCTCACGAATAACCTCTGTTCTGAACCCACACAAACCCTCCGGCTACAGTTAAACTCCGCGCTCTTTCCCAAGGAGTTCACATGAGTCACTACCAGCCGGGCATCCTCGCCACCCCCGTTCCGCCGCAGGCACGTCACCTGTTTTTCGCCCTTGAATCGCTTGAGGCGCTGCCGCAGGCGATCGACAACCTGCTGAACCTGGTGGACGGCAAATCGGCGGTGGTCGGTTTCGGCGAGTCCCTGGCCAAGGCGCTCAAGGTGGACATCGACGGCCTGCGCAGCTTCCCGGCGCTGACCGGCGTGGGCGTGGAGAACCCGTCGACCCAGCATGCGCTGTGGGTCTGGCTGCACGGCACCGACCGTGGCGAACTGCTCAACCGCAGCCACGCGTTCGAGGCGGCGCTGGCCCCGGCCCTGCGCCTGGTGCAGAAGCAGGAAGCCTTCCGCCACATGGGCGGCCACGACCTCACCGGTTACGAGGACGGCACCGAAAACCCCCACGACGAAGCCGCCGTGGCCGCCGCGCTGGTGAGCGAGGGCGCGCAGGGCCTGGTCGGCGGCAGCTTCGCCGCGATCCAGCAATGGCAGCATGACCTCAAGGGGTTCCATGCGCTGTCCGCCGAAGACAAGGACAACATCATGGGCCGTCGCCTGAGCGACAACGAAGAGATCGACGACGCGCCGGTCTCCGCCCACGTCAAACGCACCGCCCAGGAAAGCTTCGCGCCCGAAGCGTTCGTGGTGCGCCGTTCGATGCCGTGGATCGAAGGCGACCGCGCCGGCCTGATGTTCCTCGCGTTCGGCTTCTCCCTCGACGCCTTCGAAGCGCAGCTGCGGCGCATGAGCGGCCTGGAGGACGGCATCACCGACGGTCTGTACCGCATCAGCCGGCCGATCACCGGCGGCTATTACTGGTGCCCGCCGCTCCAGGACGGTCGCCTCGACCTGCGCGCACTGCGCATCGGCTGAGGGCTCGGCATGGACGTGGTGCGGTGGGGCATGATCGGCTGCGGCAGCGTCACTGAACGCAAGAGCGGCCCGGCGCTGCGCAAGGCGCCAGGTTCGGCGTTGGTGGCGGTGATGGGGCGACGGCTCGACGCCGTCAGCGACTACGCCGCCCGCCACGGCGTCAGGCGGTTCTACACCGACGCCGACGCCCTGATCAACGACCCCGAGGTGGACGCGGTGTACATCGCCACGCCTCCCGACAGCCATCACGCCTACAGCCTCAAGGTCGCCGCCGCCGGCAAGCATTGCTGCGTGGAAAAGCCCATGGCGCTCAACGCCGGGCAAAGCCGCGAGATGCACCAGGCGTTCGCCGATGCCGGCCTGCACCTGTTCGTGTCCTATTACCGCCGTTCCCTGCCGCGCTTCCGGCAGGTGCGGCAATGGCTGGACGAAGGGCGGATCGGCGAGGTCCGGCTGCTGAGCTGGACGCTGACCAAGGCGCCGTCGACGACCGACCTTGAGGGCGGCGACAACTGGCGCACCGACCCGGCGGTGGCCGGCGGCGGCTATTTCGCCGACCTGGCCAGCCATGGCCTGGATCTGTTCCAGTACCTGCTCGGCGATATCGTCGACGTGGCCGGCTTCACCGCACGCCAGGCCGGGCTGTACGCGGCCGAAGATGCCGTCGGCGCCAGTTGGCGGTTCGCCGGCGGCGCCCTGGGCATGGGCTGCTGGAGCTTTGCCGCGGATCGGCGCGAGGACCGGGTCGAGATCGTCGGCAGCCGCGGGCGGATCGGTTTTTCCGTGTTCGACGAACAACCCGTCGAACTGCACGCCGATGAATACGTCAGCCTGCACATCCCCCATCACGAACACATCCAGTGGCATCACGTCCTGGGCATGAACGCCCACATCCGCGGCCAGGCGCAGCACCCGGCGGTGGCCGCCGAGGCCCTGAAGACCGATTGGGTGATGGACCGGATCCTCAAGCGCGGGTGACGCCCTGCGGCGTCCGGACTGACGCCATCGCCAGCAGGCTGGCTCCCACAAGGGATCTCGGTCGGCTGCAAGGTTGGCGATCACTGCAGAACAATGTGGGAGCCAGCCTGCTGGCGATGACGCCAGTGAGCGCACCGCAGGGCAAGACAGCCGCTCCCGCAGCCACCGCATCTAAGGTTATGCCCAAACAATATTTCTCAAGCCTGACACCGCTTCCCTAAGATCACGTCATAACTCGTTATGACAAGTGATCGCCGATGACCGACAACCTCCTTTCCCTGGGCGGCGTCCCGTTGCACACCCAACTGCGCGATGTGCTGCGCACGCGCATCCTCGACGGCCAATACCCGCAAGACAGCCAGATGCCCTCCGAAAGCGAGTTGGGCGCGATGTTCAAGGTCAGCCGCATCACCGTGCGCCAGGCGCTGGGCGATCTGCAGAAGGAAGGGCTGATCTTCAAGATCCACGGCAAGGGCACGTTCGTCGCCAAGCCCAAGACTTTCCAGAACGTCAGCACCCTGCAAGGCCTGGCCGAATCCCTGGCCGGCCGCGGCTACGAGGTGATCAACCGCCTGCGCAGCTTCAGGTTCATCGCCGCCGACGCGCGCATCGCCGAACGCCTGCAAGTGGCCGAAGGCGACACCGTGGCGCAGATCAAACGCGTGCGGCTGATCAACCGCGAGCCGGTCTCGCTGGAGATCACCTATCTGCCCAAGCACCTGGGCGAGCGCCTGGAGAAGGCCGACCTGGTGACCCGCGACATCTTCCTGATCCTGGAGAACGACTGCGGCCTGGCGCTGGGGCATGCGGACCTGGCCATCGACGCGGTGCTGGCCGACGACGACCTGACCCAGGCGCTGGGCGTCGAGGCCGGCTCGCCGATCATGCGCATCGAGCGCCTGACCCACGATGCCGAAGGCAAGCCTCTGGATTTCGAACACCTTTACTACCGCGGCGATGCGTTCCAGTACCGCCTGCGGATCGACCGGCAAAAAGGGGAGCGCACATGACGCAGGATTCGACGGCAGGCACCACTATCGAACAGGAATACGACATCGTCGTGATCGGCGGCGGCACCGCCGGCCCCATGGCGGCGATCAAGGCCAAGGAGCACAACCGCGACTTGCGCGTGCTGCTGGTGGACAAGGCCAACGTCAAGCGCAGCGGCGCGATCAGCATGGGCATGGACGGCCTGAACAACGCGGTCATTCCCGGCCATTCGACGCCTGAGCAGTACACCAAGGAAATCACCGTCGCCAACGACGGCATCGTCAACCAGGCGGCGGTGTACGCCTACGCCACCCACAGCTTCCAGACCATCGAGCAACTCGACCGCTGGGGCGTGAAGTTCGAGAAGGACGAAACCGGCGACTACGCCGTGAAGAAAGTCCACCACATGGGCGCCTACGTGCTGCCGATGCCGGAAGGGCACGACATCAAGAAAGTCCTCTACCGCCAATTGAAGCGGGCGCGGGTGAGCATCACCAACCGTCTGGTCTGCACCCGCCTGCTGACGGACGAAGAGGGCACGGTCAACGGCGTGATGGGTTTCGACTGCCGCACCGCCGACTTCCATGTGATCAAGGCCAAGGCGGTGATCCTGGCCTGCGGCGCCGCCGGGCGCCTGGGCCTGCCGTCCTCCGGCTACCTGATGGGCACCTACGAGAACCCGACCAACGCCGGCGACGGCTATGCCATGGCCTACCACGCCGGGGCCGAACTGGCGAACCTGGAATGCTTCCAGATCAACCCGCTGATCAAGGACTACAACGGCCCGGCCTGCGCCTACGTCACCGGCCCCCTGGGCGGCTACACCGCCAACAACAAGGGCGAGCGCTTCATCGAATGCGACTACTGGAGCGGGCAGATGATGCGCGAGTTCCACCAGGAACTGGAAAGCGGCAACGGGCCGGTGTTCCTCAAGCTCGATCACCTGGCCGAAGAAACCATCCAGGACATCGAACAGATCCTGCACAGCAACGAACGCCCGAGCCGCGGCCAGTTCCACGCCAACCGCGGCACCGACTACCGCACGCAGATGGTCGAGATGCACATCTCGGAGATCGGCTTCTGCAGCGGCCATTCGGCGTCCGGGGTGTGGGTCAACGAGCGGGCCGAGACCTCGGTCAAGGGCCTGTATTCGGCCGGTGACATGGCGGCGGTGCCGCACAACTACATGCTCGGCGCGTTCACCTATGGCGGGTTCGCCGGGCAGAACGCGGCGCAGTTCGTGGAAGGGCGCGGGTTCACCGCACTGGATGCCGAACAGATCGAGCGGGAGCGGGCGCGGGTGTTCGCGCCGCTTGCGCGCGAGCACGGCCTGCCGCCGGCCCAGGTCGAGTACAAGCTGCGGCGCTTCGTCAACGACTACCTGCAACCGCCGAAGGTGACCAAGAAGATGGAGATCGGCCTGCAACGCTTCAGCGACATCGAGCGCGACCTCGACCGGCTCAAGGCCCACAACGCCCACGAACTGATGCGCGCCATGGAAGTCAGCGTGATCCGCGACTGCGCCGAAATGGCCGCCCGCGCCTCGCTGTTCCGCACCGAAAGCCGCTGGGGCCTGTACCACTACCGGGTCGACCACCCCGAGCGCAACGACCGCGAATGGTTCTGCCATTGCCACCTGAAGAAAGGCGAGGACGGGCGCATGACCAGCTTCAAGAAGCCCGTCGAGCCTTACATCATTCCCCTGGACGCCGTTGAAATGCAGGCCTACGACCGCCTGCGGGTCGGCGCCGCCTGAACCGCACCCAGAGAGAGCCCCGACCATGGCCCATCAAGCCCAGGATATCTTTTTCCGCTCCAACGCCCCCGTCACCGTGGACGAGGACAAATGCATCGCCGACAAGGGCTGCACCGTATGCGTCGACGTCTGCCCGATGGATCTGCTGGCGATCAGCCCGGCCACGCAGAAGGCCTACATGGCCTTCGACGAGTGCTGGTACTGCATGCCCTGCGAAAAGGACTGCCCGACCGGGGCGGTGAAAGTGGAGATCCCGTACCTGCTGCGCTGATCCGTGGCGCGCTCACTGACGCCATCGCCAGCAGGGCTGGCTCCCACCGTTTTCTATCTGCCCCACAAGCCACCGTGCGGGAGCCAGCCTGCTGGCGATGAGGCCGCCACCGACAACGCAAGACGCCATCCGGCCACCCCGGACGCCAAGACAAGAACATCCCGCGTTTCCCACCGCCCACCGACAGCGGCGCAAACGCACCGTCCGAACCTAAGCCGTGGTGAGCCCATGACCTCTTTTTTTGCTGTGACCGACAACGCCGACATCCTCGCCCTGCAACCGCGCCTGACCGCCGAGGATCCGGGCGTGCGCCGCATCGCCCTGATCGACCTGGCCGACCTCGAAGAGCCCGACGGCCTGCTGTGGCTGGTGGGCCGGCTGACGGACGATCCCGCCGAAGACGTGCGCGCCGAAGCGGCGCGCCTGCTGGAGGCCTGGGAAGACGCGCCGGTGGTCGAGGCCTTGTGCCGGGCCCTGACCGATCCGTCGCCGGCGGTGCAGGCCGCCGCGGCGCAAAGCCTGAGCCTGCTCAAGAGCGAAGCCGCAGGCCGGGTGATCCTGCCGTGGACGGCGCACGCCGCAACCTGTGTGCGCACGGCGGCCTGGCGGGCCCTGCGAGAACTGCGCCTGGCCGAAGCGGCACCGGCAGCGGTGGCGGCGCTCGACGACGCCGAGGCGGGCGTGCGCCGCGAAGCGGTGGGGGTGCTCGGCTGGCTCAAACAGCTCGATGCGCTACCGGCGCTGGCACGGCTGGCCAGCACCGACCCGGACAGCGAAGTGCGCCGCGCCGCCACCGGCGCCCTTGGGCTGGCGTCCGGCGCCGATGTGCTGCCCGCCCTGCAACGGGCGTTGCAGGACGCGGCCTGGCCCGTGCGCGAAGAAGCCGCCACGACCCTGGGCAAGGTCGGCCACCCCGACGCCGGCCCGGCCCTGATCCAGGCCCTGAGCGACGACTACTGGCAAGTGCGCCTGCGCGCCGCCCGCAGCCTCGGTCGCCTGCGCCATGTCGCCGCGTTGGATGCGTTGATCGAGACCCTGGGCCACCGCATCAGCAACCTGCGCAAGGAGGCGGCGTTGGCCCTGGGCGAACTCAACGACCGCGGCGCGGTGGCCGCGTTGCAGGCCGCCCAGGACGACGGCGACCCGGAAGTGCGCAAGGCCGTGCGCATTGCCTTGAGTCAGTTGCAATGAGCCCGTTGGCCATCGGCAATGCCTCGGCCGGGCAGACATTGCGCTTGAACTGGCCGGACGGGCGCGAACAGCGCCTGGGGCACGCGGAGTTGCGCCGCCGCTGCCCGTGCTCGCAGTGCCGGGCCTTGCGCCTGCGGGGCATGACACCGCAGGTCGATGAGCGAGTCCGGATCATCGAACTCAACCCCCAGGGCTATGGCCTGCAACTGGTGTTCAGCGACGGCCATCAGCGCGGGATCTACCCGTGGCAGTACCTGGCGCAACTCACCTGCTGACCTGCCGCAATTCCAACTGTGGGAGCCAGCCTGCTGGCGATGGCGGTGGATCAGCCTCGACAGGTGCGGGATGTGCCGGCGTCATCGCTTGCAGGCAAGCGCCTACAGGTTTTGCGGGGGCAGCAAATCCTGCATTCATCCGCCCCCGCATGGCTCACTGCGCAGCCGTCATCGCCGGCCGGCAGCCGCGGAAGATGTCCAGCCCCGGCTGGTACAGCGAGGTCTTGACTTCGAACAGCCCCAGCACCGAGTGGAACAGGTTGTCGTGGCTCAGGTCCGGCTGGCCGCTTTTGCCTTGCAGGCAGCCACGGTCGATGCCCATTTGCGCCAAGGTATTGTTGCCGAACCACATCACCATCGGCACATGGGTCTGCGCCTCGGGAGCCAGGGCGTAAGGCGCGGCGTGCAGGTACAGGCCGTTCTCGCCCAGGGATTCGCCGTGGTCGGAAACGTACAGCATCGACGTGTCGAGGGTGTCCTGGTTGCGCTTGAGCAGCTCGATCACCTTGGCCAGGAAGTGGTCGGTGTACAGGATCGTGTTGTCGTACACGTTAACCAGTTCCTCGCGGCTGCAACTGCCCAACTGGTTGGTGTGGCAGATCGGCTTGAAGCGTTCCTGCTCCTTCGGATAGCGCTCGTAGTATTCCGGGCCGTGGCTGCCGTCGGCGTGCAGGACGATGATCGCGTGACCCTTGAGGCTGTCGATGTAGCCCTGCAGGTCCGCCAGCAGCGCCTCGTCCAGGCAGTTGTTGCCGTCGCAGAACGGCCCCGGCTGGTTCTTGGCGATATCGCGGTGCGGCACCCGCAGGCAGGTGCCCTTGCAGTCGCTGTTGTTGTCCAGCCACAGCACCTGCACGCCGGCGCGCTGGAGGATGTCGAGCAGGCCTTCGTAGGTCTTGCCTTTCTTGTCGCTGTAGTCCTCGCGGGGGAACATCGAGAACATGCACGGCACCGACACCGCCGTGGACGTGCCGCAGGAGTGCACCTGGGTGAAGTTGAGGATGTCCAGCTTGCTCAGCTCGGGGTTGGTCTCGCGCTCATAGCCGTTGAGCGAGAAGTGGTCGGCCCGGGCGGTTTCGCCGACCACGAACACCATCAGCGACTTCTTCCCGCGGGCGGTGGCCTTGGCGCTCATCACCGCGTCTTCGCCGACGGCCTGCACCACGAAGTGCTTTTTGATCCCCAGCCGCTGCTTGGCGTACTTGCTGATCGCGTAGATGTAGTTGGTCGGGTTGATGAAGTGGGTGAGCTTGTCTTCCTCGCGGAAGATCGGCGCGTAGGTCGAGTAGAACGCACCCACCGACGCGCCGATCACCAGCACGCAGGCCACCATCACCAGCACCTTGTTCAGCAGCCCGCGAAAGAACGGCCGGTACGCCACCGGCCAGCGCCAGATCAGCGCCGCCGGCACCACGCCGAGCACCAGCACATAGGCCAGCAGCTTGCCGCTGAACAGCGCGGAGGCTTCTTCCGGGTTGGTTTCGAACACGTTCTGGATCATCACCGTGTCGATGGTGATGCCGTACTCGTTCATGAAATAGGCGGCGCAGGCCGAGAGCAGGGCGACCAGGGTCAGCGCCGGCTTCAGCGTCCAGCGGAACGACACCAGGGTCAGCAGCAGGGTGATGGCGGCCCACAGGAACAGGCCGAATGAGGCGAAGAACGCCAGCTTGTGTGCGCCCTGCAAGGTGATCAGCGTGCCCAGCGCCTTCCATGTCGCCAGGTTGTACAGCGCCACCAGCGCCAGGGAAAACAGCAGTACCAGACGGGTGGGGGTGATGGACGGTAAACGCAGTCCTTTGCCTGCAGCCATTGGGTTTTTTCCTCTACTCGAATAGAAAACACACGCGGTTCGCGTGCAACTGTAGAAGATCGTTGGTCAAAATTTCGTAAACATCCTGTAATAAACCTTCGGTGATGGTCAGGGTTCATGCGCCAGGACGATGGATGACCAGGATCCTTGTGGGCACAGAACTGCGGCCGCTGCTGAATTCTGTGGGAGCCAGCCTGCTGGCGATGGCGGTGTGCATGGATCCTGCGGACACCGGTGATACCTGTGGGAGCTGGCTTGCCGGCGATGGCGGGGGGCCAGTCACCGCAGATGTCGGCAGTGCCGGCCTCATCGCTGGCAAGCCAGCTCCCACAGGTTTTTGCGGTGGGCACAGAACTGCGGCCGCTGCTGAATTCTGTGGGAGCCAGCCTGCTGGCGATGGCGGTGTGCATGGATCCTGCGGACACCGGTGATACCTGTGGGAGCTGGCTTGCCGGCGATGGCGGGGGGCCAGTCACCGCAGATGTCGGCAGTGCCGGCCTCATCGCTGGCAAGCCAGCTCCCACAGGTTTTTGCGGTGGGCACAGAACTGCGGCCGCTGCTGAATTCTGTGGGAGCCAGCCTGCTGGCGATGGCGGTGTGCATGGATCCTGCGGACACCGGTGATACCTGTGGGAGCCGGCTTGCCGGCGATGGCGGGGGGTCAGGCAACAGAGATGTCGGCAGTGCCGGCCTCATCGCTTGCAGGCAAGCTCCTACAGGTTTTGGCCTGACTGACGGTCGTTGCCAGAAAAACCCCGGTGGAGTACAAATGTACTCCATGACGACCCTGACTCCCCGCCGTACCGCCATCCTGACCTTCATCCGCGAACGCATCGCCGAACACGGTCAGCCCCCGAGCCTCGCTGAAATCAGCGAGGCTTTTGGTTTCGCCTCCCGCAGCGTGGCGCGCAAGCATGTGCTGGCGCTCACCGAAGCCGGGTTCATCGAGGTCAATCCGCATCAGGCCCGGGGCATCCGCCTGCTCAACCAGCCGCCGCGTCCGGAGCTGCTGGACGTGCCGGTGCTGGGCCGGGTGGCAGCGGGTGCGCCTATCGGCGCCGACGCCGAGGTCCACAACCGCCTGATGCTCGACCCGGCGCTGTTCGCCCGCGCACCGGACTACCTGCTGCGGGTGCAGGGCGACTCGATGATCGAGGACGGCATCCTCGACGGCGACCTGGTGGGCGTGCGGCGCAACCCCGAGGCGCTCAACGGCCAGATCGTGGTGGCGCGCCTCGACGGCGAGGTCACCATCAAGCGTTTCGAGCGGGTCGGCGATGAAGTCCGCCTGCTGCCGCGCAACCCCGCGTACCGGCCCATCGTGGTGCGGGCCGACCAGGACCTGGCCATCGAAGGGGTGTTCTGCGGCCTGGTGAGGCAAGGCTGATGGGCGCCGTCGTTGCGTTGGACACGCTGTTCAATGGCGGCCAGGTCTGGAAGGGCCGGCCCGCAGCCCCGGCCGCCAGCCCACAGCCCACCGGCCACCCTGCGCTGGATGCGGCGCTGCCCGGCGGCGGCTGGCCGGAGTCGGCGTTGAGCGAAATCCTGTTCGCAGGCCCCGGCGTCGGCGAGCTGCAACTGGTGTGGCCGACCCTGGCGCGGCTGTCGACGGCGGGCGAGCGCATCGTGCTGGTGGCGCCGCCGTTCGTGCCGTACCCCCAGGCCTGGGCCAATGCCGGCGTCGATCTGCGCCAGTTGTCGGTGATCCGGGCCGGCGAGCGCGAGGCCCTGTGGGCGGCGGAGCAATGCCTGCGCTCGGGCAGTTGCGGCGCGGTGCTGTGCTGGCCGCACAAGGCCGATGACCGGGCGCTGCGGCGCTTGCAGGTGGCGGCGGAAACCGGCCAGACCCTGGCGTTCGCCTGGCGCCCGTTGAGCGAAGCGGCCAACCCGTCGCCGGCGGCGCTGCGGATCGCCGTCGACGCCCGGCCGGCGCAGCTGCGGGTGCTCAAGTGCCGTGGCGGGCTGGCCCGCACGGCGCCGATCGCCTTTGCCGTGGGGCACTGAGGCCGCCATGCGCTGGGTCTGCATCCTGTTTCCGCAATTGGCGCTCGACGCGGTGCTGCGTCAACGCCCCGATCCCGACCAACCGTTGGCGCTGCTCAGCGGCCCGGCCCAGCGCCGTGTGCTGCAGGCCGTGAACGACGCGGCCAGGGCCCAGGGCCTGCGCCCCGGCCAGTCGATGACCGCCGCCCAGGCCCTGACCCGGGATTTCGCCAGCGCCGAGTACGACATGGCCGAGGTCGAACACTGGCAATGCTTTCTCGCCGCCTGGGCCTACCGCTTCAGCGCGCAGGTCAGCGTGCATTACCCGCGCACCGTGGTGTTCGAGATCGAGTCCAGCCTCGGCCTGTTCGGTTCCTGGGCACAGTTCGAGGCGCTGCTGCGCTCGGAGCTGACGGCGCTGGGCTTTCGCCACCGTATCGTCGCCGCGCCCAACCCGGCGGCGGCGCGGGTGCTGGCCAACGTCGGCGACGGTCTGGTGGTGCCCGACGGCGAAGCCTTGCGCCATCATCTGGGACGGCTGCCCGTCGACCGGGTCGGGCTGGCGCCGAACGTGGCCACGGCGCTGGAGCGCATGGGCCTGCGCCACCTCGGCCAGGTGCAGGCCTTGCCGCGTCAGGCCCTGGCAAGGCGTTTCGAGGCGCAGGTGCTCAAGCACCTGGACACCCTGTTCGGCGCACGGCCGCTGGCGCTGGCGTTCTATCAGCCGCCGGACCGCTTCGACGTACGCATCGAGCTCAATTTCGACGTGCAGTCCCATCAGGCGCTGCTGTTCCCGTTGCGCCGCCTGACCGCCGACCTGGCGGCGTTCCTCTGCGGCCGCGACAGCGGTGTGCAGCGGTTCGACCTGCACCTTGAGCATGCCGGCCTGCCGGACACGTTGATCAAGGTCGGCCTGCTCAGCGCCGAGCGCGATCCGGCGATGCTGTTCGAACTGGCCCGCGGGCGCCTGGAACAGGTGCAGGTCGAGGCGCCGGTTCGCGGGTTTCGCCTGTGCGCCGAGGACCTGCCCGACTTCGTGCCCCAGCATCAGGAGCTGTTCGACGAGCGTCCCCAGCAGACCTTGCCCTGGGAACAGCTGCGCGAACGCCTGCGCGCCCGGCTGGGGGACGACGCGGTGCAGGGCCTGCGTTTCCAGGCCGATCACCGCCCCGAATGCGCATGGCAAACCGGTGTCGACAAACTGCCTTGCGCGCCGCTGCCGGGCGTGCACCGTCCGGGCTGGTTGCTGGACGAGCCGCAGGCGGTGCCCGAGGGGGCGGCGCGGATCCTCATGGGCCCGGAGCGCATCGAATCCGGCTGGTGGGACGGTGACGACGTGCGCCGCGACTACTACCTGATCCAGAACCGCGCCGGGCAGCAGGGCTGGGCCTACCGGACGGTGGGCGAGGGCGGTCCGCTGTGGCTGCAGGGCTGGTTCGCATGAGCGACGGCTACGCCGAACTGCACTGCCTGTCGAACTTCAGTTTCCAGCGCGGTGCCTCCAGTGCGCTGGAGCTGTTCCAACGGGCGAAGCAGCAGGGCTACCAGGCCCTGGCGATCACTGACGAATGCACCTTGGCCGGGATCGTCCGGGCCTGGCAGGCGGCCAAGTCCGTGGAGCTGCCGCTGATCATCGGCAGCGAGGTGCGCATCGACCAGGGTCCGAAACTGGTGCTGCTGGTGGAGACCCTCGAAGGCTATCAGGCCCTGTGCGGCCTGATCACCCGTGCCCGGCGGCGCACGCAGAAAGGCTGCTATCAGGTGCTGCGCGAGGACTTCAGCGAGCCGCTGCCGGGGTTGCAGGCGCTGTGGGTACCGGACGCCACCGATGACATCGAAGAAGGCCGCTGGCTGCGGCAGGCCTTCGGCGAGCGCCTGTGGCTGGCGGTGCAGCTGCATTGCGGGCAGGACGACCGCCAACGGCTGGCGGCGTTGCTGGAACTGGCCGACGGGCTGGGCATCCCGGCGCTGGCCAGCGGCGACGTGCACATGCACGCCCGTGGCCGCCGGGCGTTGCAGGACACCATGACCGCGATCCGCCACCACGTCCCGGTGGCCGAGGCCGGGCTGCGCTTGCACCCCAACGGCGAGCGGCACCTGCGCAGCCTCGACGCGCTGCGCGGGCTCTATCCGCCGGCCCTGCTGCAAGCCTCGGTGGATCTGGCTCGGCGCTGCACCTTCGACCTGGGGCAGTTGCAGTACCGATACCCGCAAGAGCTGGTGCCCGACGGGCACACCGGCCGTTCCTGGCTGCGGCGACTGACCAAGGACGGCATCGCCTGGCGCTGGAAAAAAGGGGCGCCCTACAAGGTGCTGAGGCAGATCAACAAGGAACTGAAACTGATCGCCGAGCTGGGTTACGAAAGCTACTTCCTCACCGTCCACGACGTCGTGAGGTTCGCCCGCGATCAGCGCATCCTCTGCCAGGGCCGCGGCTCGGCGGCCAACTCGGCGGTGTGCTTTGCCCTGGGCATCACCGAGATCGACCCGGACCGCACCACGCTGCTGTTCGAGCGTTTCATGTCCAAGGAGCGCAACGAGCCGCCGGACATCGACGTGGACTTCGAGCACGAACGCCGCGAAGAGGTCCTGCAGTATGTGTTCCGCCGTTACGGCCGCAGCCGCGCCGCATTGACGGCGGTGGTCAGCACCTACCACGCC
This sequence comes from Pseudomonas sp. B3(2017), assembly GCF_002113595.1. Lineage (NCBI taxonomy): Bacteria > Pseudomonadati > Pseudomonadota > Gammaproteobacteria > Pseudomonadales > Pseudomonadaceae > Pseudomonas > Pseudomonas sp. B3(2017). The sequence goes on along the minus strand of NZ_NEIU01000009.1, from coordinate 150,755 downwards.
GCCGGCGCCGTGCGCGACGTGGCCAAGGCCCTGGGCCTGCCGCCGGATCAGGTCAACGCGCTGGCCGACTGCTGCGGCCACTGGAGCGACGACGTGCCGCCGGTCGAGCGTTTGCGCGAAGGCGGGTTCGACCCGGACAGCCCGATCCTGCGCCGGGTGCTGAGCCTGACCGGGCAACTGATCGGCTTCCCCCGGCACTTGTCGCAGCACCCCGGCGGGTTCGTGATTTCCCAAGAGCCGCTGGACACCCTGGTGCCGGTGGAGAACGCCGCCATGGCCGACCGCACGGTCATCCAGTGGGACAAGGACGACCTCGACGCGGTCGGGCTGCTCAAGGTCGACATCCTCGCCCTCGGCATGCTCAGCGCGATCCGCCGTTGCTTCGACCTGCTGCGCCGCCACCGCAACAGGGACCTGAGCCTGGCGACGATTCCGGCCGATGACCGGCCGACCTACGACATGATCAGCCGCGCCGACACCATCGGCGTGTTCCAGATCGAGTCGCGGGCGCAGATGTCGATGCTGCCCCGGTTGCGGCCGCAGAACTTCTACGACCTGGTGATCGAGGTGGCCATCGTCCGCCCGGGGCCGATCCAGGGCGGGATGGTGCATCCGTACCTGCGCCGCCGGAACAAGGAGGAAAAGGAAACCTATCCGTCACCGGAACTGGAGACGGTGCTCAAGCGCACCCTCGGCGTGCCGCTGTTCCAGGAGCAGGTGATGCAGATCGCCATCGTCGCGGCCGACTACAGCCCCGGCGAGGCCGACCAGCTGCGCCGCTCCATGGCCGCGTGGAAGCGTCATGGCGGGCTGGAGCCGCACAAGGAACGGCTGGCCGCCGGCATGAAGAAGAACGGCTACTCGCCGGAGTTCGCCGCGCAGATCTTCGAACAGATCAAGGGTTTCGGCAGCTACGGGTTTCCCGAGTCCCATGCCGCCAGCTTCGCCTTGCTCACCTATGCCAGTTGCTGGCTCAAGTGCCACGAGCCGGCGGCGTTCGCCTGTGCGCTGATCAACAGTTGGCCGATGGGGTTCTACAGCCCGGACCAGATCCTCCAGGACGCCCGACGGCATCATTTGCAGATCCGCCCGGTGGACGTGCGCGCCAGCGACTGGGATTGCGGCCTGGAACCCATGGCCGGCGGGCAGCCGGCGATCCGCATGGGGTTGCGCCTGGTCAAGGGCTTTCGCGAAGAGGACGCCCGGCGCATCGAGGCGGCGCGGGAGCGGGGCGCCTTCGCCGACCTCACCGACCTGGGCGGACGGGCAGGGCTCGACAGCCGGGCCCTGGCGTTGCTGGCGGACTGCGGGGCGTTGCGCGGGCTGGCGGGCCACCGCCACCGGGCGCGCTGGGAAGTGGCCGGGGTGCAGGCGCAGCTTGGGCTGTTCGCCGGGTTGCTGGGGCAGGATGAACCGGAAGTCGTGCTGCCCAAGCCCAGCGTCGGCGAAGACCTGCACGCCGATTACGCCACCCTCGGCACCACCTTGGGGCCGCATCCGCTGGCGTTGCTGCGCGATGAGCTGAGGGCGCGGCGGTGCCGCAGTTCGCGGGAGTTGCAGGAGGTCGAGCACGGCCGGCCGGTCAGCATCGCCGGGCTGGTGACCGGACGCCAACGGCCGGGCACCGCCAGCGGCGTGACCTTCGTCACCCTCGAGGACGAGTTCGGCAACGTCAACGTGGTGGTCTGGCGCGACCTGGCCGACCGCCAGCGCCGGGTGCTGGTGGGCTCGCAACTGCTCAAGGTCGATGGCCGCTGGGAGCGCGAGGGCGAGGTGCGCCACCTGATCGCCGGACGGCTGAGCGACCTGAGCCCGCTGCTCAACGGCATCCGCGTGCAGAGCCGCGACTTCCACTGAGCCGGCCCAAAAAACTGTGGGAGCTGCGGTGCCCGCAACATTCAGGTTCACCCCAAAACCTGTAGGAGCTTGCCTGCAAGCGATGAGGCCGGCACAGCCGACATCCCTGTTGCCTGACCCACCGCCATCGCCAGCAGGCTGGCTCCCACAAGGGATCTCGGGTGTCCGCAGGATCATGTTCACCCCAAAACCTGTAGGAGCTTGCCTGCAAGCGATGAGGCCGGCACAGCCGACATCCCTGTTGCCTGACCCACCGCCATCGCCAGCAGGCTGGCTCCCACAAGGGATCTCGGGTGTCCGCAGGATTCATGTTCACCCCAAAACCTGTAGGAGCTTGCCTGCAAGCGATGAGGCCGGCACAGCCGACATCCCTGTTGCCTGACCCACCGCCATCGCCAGCAGGCTGGCTCCCACAAGGGATCTCGGGTGTCTGCAAGATCCAGGCACACCACAAAACCTGTGGGAGCTGGCTTGCCAGCGATGAGGCCGGCACAGCCGACATCTCTGTTGCCTGACCCATCGCTATCGCCAGCAGGCTGGCTCCCACAAAGGATCAGTCCATGTACACCACCAACCTTGTGGGAGCTGACAAGCCCGTTCCCACAAGGCACGGCGGCGGTCATTCGGCCGAAGGCCAAAGCCTTTCGCCGCCGCCCGGCGCTTCGGTCCAGGCCTGCAGCGAGCGGGTCGGCAGGTCGAAGTAGTCGCGGGTGCGGGCGTAGCCGTGGCCGCCCATGCGGCCGATGGCGTCCAGGCCCAGTTGGTCGATATACAGGGTCTTGGGGTCGATCAGTTCGTCGCGCACATGGGCCATCAGCACTTCGCCCAGGATGATTTCCCGGGACTGGCCGATGGACAGCGCCATCATCCGCCGGCATTCCAGCGCCACCGGCGCCTCGCCGATGCGCGGGCATTTGACCGTGGTGCCGGCGATGGCGGTCAGGCCGGCGGCGGTCAGTTCGTCGAAGCCCGGCGCGAAGGGCACGGCGCAGACGTTCATGGCCTCCACCAGGGCATCGCTGACGATGTTCACGGTGAACTCTTGATTCAGCTGGATGTTGCGGGTGGTGTCCTTGGGGCTCTGATCCTGATAGTTCTCCACGCCCAGGGCCAGGATCGGCGGGTCCGCCGACAGCGCATTGAAGAAGCTGAACGGCGCGGCGTTGACCCGGCCTTCGCCGTCCACGGTGGTGACCAGCGCAATCGGCCGGGGCACCACGCTGCCGATGAGGATCTTGTACTTTTCCCGCGGGCTGAGTCGGCTGAAATCGAAGCTGTGCATGGCAGAAATCTCTAAGGAAGGGGATCGATGGCGCTCAAGGGCGCGTCGGCGCTGTAGTCGTCGGCGAACGGGATGGCCGGGCGGAACAGGGTTTTCCAGTCCGGTCGGCCGAAGGCCCGGTCGCTGTGGCTGCGCATCAGTTTTTCGTATTGGCGCTGGGCCTGGCGCTGCAGGGACGGGTAGTCCACGCCAATGACCTGGCCGTCGCGCATCACGCAGCGACCGTCGATGTAGCTGGCGATGCAGTCGTCGCCGCGTCCGGCCAGCAGCAGGTTCTTCAGCGGGTCGAACAGTGGCCCCAGGTGCATCCCGCGCAGGCTGAACACGGTGATGTCGGCCTTGGCGCCCGGCGCGAGCCGGCCGAGGTCGTCGCGGCCCAGCGCCTGGGCGCCGCCGAGGGTGGCGGCGTTGTACAGGTCCAGGCCGCAGGTCAGCGAGGGGCCGCCCTCCATCAGCCGGGCGATGTTCAGGCCGTGGCGCATGTTCGACAGCAAGTCCGCCGGCCAGGTGTCGGTGCCGAGGGCGAAGTTGACGCCTCGGGCCCGGTGGCGCCCGAACGAGTCCAGCGCTTCGCCGTCCCGGACGAACACCAGCGGGCAATGCACCAGGCTCGCGCCGCCGTCGATCAGCCGTTGCAGGTCGTCGTCGCCACGGGTGTAGATGCCGTGGGGCAGCAGGCTGCGCGGGGTCAGCAGGCCGAGCCGTTGCAGCCAGCCCAGCGGCGAGGTGCCGTGCAAGCGCTCGACCATCGCCACTTCCCCGGGCGCCTGACAGCAGTGCAGGCGCACCGGCGCGTTCAGTTCGCGGCTCAGTGCGGCGGTGCGTTGCAGCAGTGCCGGGGTGCAGGTCTGGATGCGATCGGGCAGCAGGGCGCCGCGGATCAGCCCGTCATGGGCGCCGTCGAAATCCTTGAAGAACCGCTCGGCGTCATCGAGCCCGGCCAGGCCCCGGCCTTCGTCCCAGTGATGGGCGAGGGTGCCGTCGGCGCGCCAGTAACTCATGCCGCTCATGTAGCAGGGGCCCAGGTAGGTGCGCAGGCCCAGTTCGGCGGCGACGCCTGTGACCGCCGCAAACTCGTCGTAGCGCTCCGCCCATTCGCGGTAGTACATCGAGGTGATCGGCATCGCCGTGGTGATGCCGTTGCGGATCAGTTGGGTGAAGGCGTAGCGGTACTTGAAGACCTCTTCGTCGGCGCTGAACGACTCCCGCGGACCGGCCGCCAGGTAGTCCGCCGACCACATGCGGCCCATGGCGCGCTCGTCGCCGTTGTCGAGGGTCAGCACCGTGGAGTCGAGGTCGCCGAGGGCGTCGAGGTCGATGAAGCCGGGACCGATCAGGGCATTGCCGTAATCGGTCCAGCTGTCCACCGGCCCCGGATAACCGCGCCCGACGAACACGATGCGAGAGCCTTCGAACACCACCTCGCCGTCGCGCCACAGCACATGCCGCGTGCCGTCGAAGCCGACCACGCAAGCGGCCTTCAGGCCCGAGCGCTTCACAAGCGGCTGCCCAGCAGGCGGCCGCCGTCGGCGATCAGTTCGCCGCCCCGGTAGACTTGCCGCACCGGCCGCGCCACCACCGCCTCGCCGAGGGTCTCCACCGGCATCAGCAGAAAGTCGGCCGCCCGGCCGATGCCGAAGCCATGCCCCTCGACGCCCAAGGCGCGGGCCCCGTTGACCGTGGCTGCGTCGAACGCCGCGGCCAGTTCCTCGTCCTTGTTCAGGTCGAACCGGAACGCCAGCAGCATCGCCCGTTCCAGCATGTCGCCGTTGCCCATCGGCGACCACGCGTCGCGGATGCCGTCCGAGCCCAGGCACACGTTGACCCCGACCTCACGCAGGGCCAGGAACGGCGGCACCGGGCAATCGGCCGGCGCCGAGCTCATCAGCGAAATCCCCAGCGCCGCCAGCCGTTCGGCCACCGGCCGGACCTGGCTCCACGGCAGCATGCCCAGGCAATAGGCGTGGCTGATCATCACACCGCCCTGCAGGCCGAAGCGTTCGGTGAAGTCGGCGATCCGGGCGATCTGCCACAGGCCCAGCTCGCCCTTGTCGTGCAGGTGAATGTCGACGCCGCGCCCGAATTCGGCGGCCAACGAAAACACGAAGTCCAGTTGCGCGATGGGGTCGTTGTCGATGCCGCAGGGGTCGAGGCCGCCGACGTTCTCCACGCCCAGGGCCATGGCTTCGCGCATCAGGTCGGCGGTGCCGGGGCGGCTGATCAGGCCGGTCTGCGGGAACACCACCAGTTGCAGGTCGATCAGGTCGTTGTAGCGTTCGCGCAGTTGCAGCATGGCTTCGACATGGCGCAGGCCGAATTCCGGGTCGATGTCGACGTGGCAGCGCATCGTCAGCGAACCGCGGGCGATGCAGTTCTCCAGCAGGGCCCCGGCGCGTACGGCGATCGGCGCGCGAACCTCGCGCAGCACCCGGCGTTCGTTGGCGATGTAGTCCTTGAGGGTCGGGCCTGCGCTGTTCGGGCGCCAGGGCTGGCCGTAGAGGGTCTTGTCCAGGTGGACGTGGCTTTCCACCAGGCTAGCGGTCAGCAGGCGGTGCTTGCCGTCGATGTCGGTGGCGGCCAGGGGCGCCGGGGACGCTGCGCGGCGCTGGGTGAAGCGGCCGTCCTCGATCAGCAGGTCTTCGGCGGGGGCGCCGTAGGGGCGTACGTTTCTGAGCCAGCGGGGGTGGGACATTTCATACCTCTATTTCGATGTTGTCGGGGCGGGCCTCATCGCTCGCAAGTCGAGTCGTCGCACCGCAGCTCCAGGCCTGTGGTGCCTGGACTGACGCCATCGCCAGCAAGCCGGCTCCCACAGGGGAATGTGCGCAAACCCAGGCTCCTGTGGGAGCGAGCCTGCCCGCGATGGCCGCGATGCGGTCTTCAGCCCTTGAGCTTGGACCAGATGCGGTCCTGCAGCTCCCGCGCCTTGTTGCTGCATTCCTTTTCCGGGCGCAGGCGCGAGGCGTATTCGTCGGGCATGTTGATGGCGTCCATGACCTTCCATTTCGCGTCGAGCAACTGATCGCTCTGGATGCCGTTGGCGTAGGCGATGGCGTTGGACACGGCGGCGGCGTTTTCCGGTTTCATCATCCAGTCGATGAAGATCTTCGCGTTGCCCGGGTGCGGCGCGCTCCTGGGCACGGCGAAGTTGTCCTGGAACATCGCCAGGCCTTCGCGGGGGTACACGTAGCGGATGGTGCTCTTCTGCAAGGTGGCGCGGGCGGTGGAGCCGTTCCAGTTCTGCATCATGATCACTTCGCCGGAGGCCATGCGGTCGACGGTGTTGTCGGAGCTGTACATCTTCAGGAACGGCTTCTGCTTCTGCAGCAGCTCCAGGATGCGCTTGGCGTCCTGCGGGTTTTCCGTGCACTCGTCGACGTTCAGGTAATGGCTGGCGGCGTTGATCACGCTGCTGGAGGTGTCGAGGGCGGCGAGCTGGCCTTGCAGTTCCTTGCGCGGTTCGAAGAACTCCTTCCACGAGTCGTCCAGCTTGCCGCCCGGCACCCGCGCGCTGTCGTAGGAGAACCCGGTGGTGCCCCACAGGTACGGCGCCGAGTATTTGCGGCCGGGGTCGAAGCTCGGGTCACGGAACGGCCCTTTGACGTACTGGAAGTTGCTCAGGCCCGGCGCGTCGATCTCCAGCAGCAGGTTCTGCTGGATCAGCGTCTGCATGATCGACTGCGACGGCACGATCACGTCGTACGCCGCGCCGCCGGCCTGCAGTTTGGCCAGCAGGGTCTCGTTGCTGTCGTAGCCGTCCATGGTGACCTTGATGCCGGTTTCTTTCTCGAACTTGGCCAGCAGATCCACCGGGTAGTAGTCGGTCCAGTTGTAGAAGAACAGCTCCTTGGGCTCGGCGGCGTGGGCGCCGAACGCGGTGAGACAACTCAGGGCCAAACCGGATACCGCCAGACGCATGCCTTTGGTTTTCATGAGAGCGCTCCAGGTTTTCTTCATTGTTGTTTGCCGCGCTGGCCCAGCCAGAAGGCCAGCACCACCAGCACGATGGAAATCACCAGCATCAGGGTCGAGATCGCGTTGATCTCCGGGGTCACGCCGGCCTTGATCGCCGAGAAGATGTACACCGGCAGCGTGGTGGAACCGGGGCCCGCGACGAAGAAGGTCATGATGAAATCGTCGAGGCTGACCACGAACGCCAGCACGGCGCCGGACAGCACCGCCGGCCACAGCAGCGGCAGGGTCACGCGGCGGAACACCTGCCACGGGTTGGCGTACAGGTCATTGGCCGCCTCCAGCAGGCTCCGGTCCAGATCGTTGAGGCGCGCGCGGATCGGCAGGTAGGCGAACGGGATGCAGAAGCCGATGTGCGCCACGATCACCGTCAGCAGGCCGAGCTTGATCCCCAGCGACATGAACAGCAGCAAGGTCGCCACGGCGGTGACGATCTCCGGCAGGATCAGCGGCAGGTTGATCCCGCCCTCGACCATCTTCTGCCCGTAGAACGGCCGGCAGGTGGCCAGCGCCGCCAGCAGCGCGATGGCCGTGGCGCATACCGTGGCGATGGCCGCGACGATCACCGAGTTCAGCGCCGCCGTCTGGATCGACGGGTTGGCCAGGATCCGCCCGTACCAGGCGAAGGAGAACTCGGTCCACACCGTCGCCGAACGGTTGGCGTTGAAGCTGTAGACGATCAGCACCAGGATCGGCAGATACAGGTAGGCCAGGATCAGCAGGCTGATCTCCCGGGTGGCGGGCAGTTTCTTCAGGTGCAGGGCGATCATGGGCGGGCTCCCCGGTGGAGGTTCTTGGCCGCGTTGCGGCTGTAGAGGGCGTACAGCACCAGCGACAGCAACAGGATCCCCAGCAGCAGGAACGACAGCGAACTGCCCAGGGGCCAGTTGCGTGCGGTGCCGAACTGCTGCTGGATCAGGTTGCCGATCATCAGCGTCTTGCCGCCGCCCAGGATCGCCGGGGTGATGAACGCCCCCAGGCTCGGCACGAACACCAGCAGGGCGCCGGCGATCACGCCGGGCATCGACAGCGGCAGGATGATCCGGCGCAGCGCGTGCCAGCGGTTGGCGCCCAGGTCGTAGGCGGCCTCCACCAGGCGCCAATCGAGTTTCTCCAGGGTCGAGTAGATCGGCAGGATCATGAACGGCAGGAAGCTGTAGACCAGCCCGACGCTGACCGCGAAGTCGTTGTAGAGCAGGGTGATGCCGCCGGCCTGGGGCAACAGCGCGTTGAGGCTCTGGGCGACCCAGCCCTGCTCGCGCAGGATGATCAGCCAGGCGTAGTTGCGGATCAGCAGGTTGGTCCAGAACGGAATGGTGATGAGCAACACCATCAGGTTGCGCCGGCGCGGGGTCAGGCTCGACATCCACAGCGCCACCGGAAAGCCGAACAGGAAGCACAGCACCGTGGTGCCGCCGGCCTGGAACACTGAGCGCAGCAGGGCCTGGGCGTACACCCAGTTCAGTTCGAGACCGCCGTCGAAGCCTTCCTGGAAAAACAGCTGCACGTAGCTTTGCAGTTGCCAGTCGGCTTGCCAGTCGACGCCGCCGTAGAGGTTGCGCGGCAACAGGCTGATATAGCCCATGATCCCCAGCGGAATGGCGATCAGGGCAAGCAGGGTCAACACCACCGGGCTGAGCAGCAGCGCGCGGTTGAGGGTCGGGGACGTGCCGGTGACGCTCATCTCAGGCCTCCATCAGCAGGCAGGCCTGGGGCGGCAGGTGCACCGCCACGCGCTCGCCGACGCCGCGGCCCTGGTGCAGGCCTTCGTTGTTCTCGCGCAGCATGACCTTGATGTCGTTGTTCAACCGGCACTGGTACAGCGTGGCGGTGCCGACGTACAGCACCGCCTCGATCACCCCGCCCAGGTGATGGGGCTCGTGGGGTGCGACCAGCCGCGAGCGCTCCGGGCGGAACGCCAACTGCACGCTGGCGCCGTCGACGCCCTGGGGCGGGCAGGGAATCTCCACCGGCATGCCGTCGGGCACGAACAGGTTCTCGTTGCGCTCGCCGCGCTTGAGCCGGCCGGGGAGGAAGTTGATGTCGCCGATGAACTGGGCGACGAAACGGTGCTGCGGGCGTTCGTAGATCTCAGTGGGCGTGCCGATCTGCAGGATCTTGCCGGCCGACATCACCGCGATGCGGTCGGACAGGGTCAGGGCCTCTTCCTGGTCGTGGGTGACGAAGATGAAGGTGATGCCGGCTTCCTGCTGCACGCGCTTGAGCTCGACCTGCATTTCCTTGCGCAGCTTCAGGTCCAGCGCCGACAGCGGCTCGTCCAGCAGCAGGACTTTCGGCTTGGGCGCCAGGGCCCGGGCCAGGGCCACGCGCTGCTGCTGGCCGCCGGACAGCTGCGCCGGCTTGCGCCCGGCCAGGTGCTGCATCTGCACCAGCGCGAGCATCTCTTCGACGCGGTCGGGGATCAGCTTGCGCTCAAGGCCCTGCATCTCGAGGCCGAAGGCGATATTCTGCGCAACACTCATGTGCGGAAACAGCGCGTAGCTCTGGAACACCGTGTTGACCCGGCGCTTGAACGGCGGCAAGTCGTTGACCGGCTCGCCGGCCAGGCGGATCTGGCCTTCGCTGACGTGCTCGAACCCGGCGATGGTGCGCAGCAGGGTGGTCTTGCCGCAGCCGGACGGACCGAGGAGGGTGAAGAATTCGTTGTCGGCGATGTTCACCGACACATTGTCGAGAGCCGGCGCCAGGCCGGGGTCTTCGGAGTACCGCTTGGAGACGTTGCGCACTTCAATTGCTATTGGTTGACCCATAATGGTGCAATCCTCTAATTATTGTATGCAATATCTGAATGCAATTTAGAAATACCCGGATTAATCTGGCTGTGCAACCCCCTTTTTCCGCGGCTGCGCTTTTTGGCAAGCAGCGCCGACGGACCGTTGCCGGCACTGAAGGAGCTTTGCAATGACCGAGAAAAAACCGGAAACCTTGGTCGACCGCGTCTACCAAGGGGTTTACGAGGCGATCAGCAAGCGCTCGCTGCGCCCCGGCATGAAGCTGGGCGAGGCGTCGCTGGCGGAACTGTTCAATGTCAGCCGCACGTCGGTTCGTGCGGCGCTCAAACAACTGGAGGCCGACGGCCTGGTCACCACCGAGCCCAATAAAGGTGCGTCGGTGTCGCTGCCCAGCGACGAAGAGATCCGTTCCCTGTTCGAAACCCGGCGGCTGGTGGAGATCGGCATCGTCACCGAGCTGTGCCGGCGCAAGGACACGGCGGCGATGCAGGACCTGCGCGACCACCTGCTGCTGGAGGACGAAGCCCATCAGGCCGGCGACCACGAGCGGTTGATCCACCTGCTCGGCGAGTTCCACATCAAGTTGGCCCGCAGCCTGAACAACCCGGTGCTGCTGGACTGGTTCCAGAAACTGATCTCCCGCGCCTCGCTGTACGCGGCCGCCCTGGACGACGACAGCCACGAAGCCTGCCGCGACGACGAGCACCTGCGGTTGATCGAGTACATCGAGGCCGGCAACCAGAGCGCCGCCGTCGAACTGACCTGCATGCACCTCAACGGCATCCAGAAGGCCATCCTCGACGTGGCGGCCCGGATCAAGACCGGCTATCACCCGCTCAAGCACTTGATCGAAGTCTGAAGGCCGGGGCGGGGGAAATCGGCTATACCTCTTATGCAACCATTTGCGGCGCGGGAGGTTCGAAACACAGGGGCGTGGCGTCACCGGGCGTTGCGATTGATCGGACTCACCACAGAGTGTTGAATCGGGCGATGCAGTTTCTATCCGACAACCATGGATGCGATGGCTGGAAAGGTGAAATGGCCGGGCGCATCCGTGCCTTTGACTGGGGCCGAACCGGTCTGGGCTCCCTCGAGACCTGGCCGGCCAGCCTGTGCAGCACGGTGCGGCTGATGCTCGCCTCGCCGTTGCCGATGGTCATGCTCTGGGGCCGTGACGGCTACATGATCTACAACGATGCCTATTCGCGGTTCGCCGGCGGACGCCACCCGTACCTGCTGGGTACGCCCGTGGAACTGGGCTGGCCGGAAGTCGCCGACTTCAACCGCCACGTGGTCGACACCTGTCTGGCCGGCGGCACCCTGGAATACCGCAACAAGGATCTGGTGCTGTTGCGCGACGGCGTGCCCGAAGACGTCTGGCTCGACCTCTACTACAGCCCGGTGGCCGACGACCGGGGCGCGCCGGCGGGGGTGATGGCGATGGTGGTCGAGACCACCGAGCTGGTGCTGTCCGAGCGCCTGCGCCAGGCCGCCGAGGACGCCTACCGCGCCGACAACGAACGGGTGCGCCTGGCGCTCAACGCCGGGGCGCTGCTGGGCTCCTTCGTGTGGGACGTGAAGAACGACGTGCTGTCGGCCGACGAGCGTTTCGCCCGCACTTTCTCCTATCCGTCGGGCCAGGACCTGACCAACCTGCCGCAGCACATCGCCGAAGCCCACATCCATCCCGACGACCGCGTCTGGGTCGCCGAGTGCGTCGAGCAGGCAGTGCTCACCGGCGAACCCTACAACGCCGAGTACCGGGTGCTGCGCGCCGACGGCAGCTTCCTGTGGGTGCTGGCCAGCGGCGCCTGCGAATTCAACGAACGGGGCGAGGCGTTCCGCTTCCCCGGCGTGCTGATCGATATCCATGAGCGCAAGACCGCCGAAGAGTCCTTGCTCAAGTTCACCCGCAACCTCGAGCAGCGGGTGGCCGCCGAAGTCGAGGCGCGGCTGGCGGCCGAGGAGCAGTTGCGCCAGTCGCAGAAGCTGGAGGCCATCGGCGGGCTGACCGGCGGCGTGGCCCACGACTTCAACAACCTGCTGCAAGTGATCGCCGGCAACCTCAACCTGCTGGCCCGGCACGAGCGCGACAACCCCAACGTACAGCGTCGGGTCAACGCCTCGCTGGCGGCGGTGGAGCGCGGCGCCAAGCTGTCGTCGCAATTGCTGGCCTTCGCCCGGCGCCAGCCGCTGACGCCGGCGGTGTGCAACCTGGCGGACATCTTCGACGGCCTCGGCGAACTGCTGCAGCGGGCATTGGGCGAGACCATCCGGATCGACGTGCACTTGCCGCACAAGCCCTGGCGGATCAACGTCGACCGCAACCAACTGGAAAACGCCGTGCTCAACCTGGCGATCAACGCCCGGGACGCCATGAAGGGCGAGGGCACGATCACCCTCAGCGCGGACAACCTCACCCTGGATCAGTCGTTCTGCGCCGGCAAGGGCATCCTGCCGGGGGATTTCGTGCGGATGTCGGTGGGCGACAGCGGCGTCGGGATTGCTGCGAACCTGCTGGAGCAGGTGTTCGAGCCTTTCTTCACCACCAAGGCCGACGGCCAGGGCACCGGGCTCGGGCTGAGCATGGTGTTCGGGTTCGTCAAACAGAGCGGCGGCCATGTGGAGATCGACAGCCGAGTGGGCGAGGGCACGCGGGTGCAATTGTTTTTCCCGCGCAGCCTGCAGCCGCTGCGGGACGAATCGCCGGACGCCGGCCGCCAGCAGCAGGGCGGCCACGAGACCCTGTTGGTAGTCGAGGACAATGACGCGGTGCGCGGCTCCACCGTGGAGCTGCTGCGCGAGGAAGGCTACCGGGTGCTGACCGCCGGCAACGGCGACGCGGCGATGCAGTTGCTGCTCGACGGCGCCTCGGTGCAGCTGATCTTCACCGACGTGGTCATGCCCGGCCTGATCAAGAGCGCCGAGCTGGCCGCCTGGGCCAAGGTGCAGTCGCCGCCGGTGGCAGTGCTGTTCACCTCCGGCTACACCCGCGACATCATCTCGCGCAACCACCAGCTCAGCCCCGACACCCACCTGCTCGGCAAGCCCTACAGCCCCCAGGCGCTGCTGCGGATGATCCGCACGGTGCTCAGCGCCTGAGGCCCGGGGCGCACGTCACTTGCTCGGGTGCTTGGCCTGCAGATCCTTGGCCTGGGCCAGGTGCTTCTCCAGGGCCGGCAGCATCTTCTGGGCGAAGGCCTTGAGCTCGGGGCCGCCCTTGACCTTGTCGTCGGTCACGGTATTGGCTTCTTTCTTGAACAGCTCGATGGCTTCTTCGTGGGCCTTCACCTGATTGTTGGCGTAGGCCGCATCGAAGGATTCGTCGCGCAGTTCGAGGATCTTTTCCTTGGCCTGCTTGGTCAGGGTGGTCTCGTCGGGCACTTCGATGCCGTGGGCCTTGGCGATGGTGGCCAGTTCGTCGTTGGCGTTGCCGTGGTCGGTGATCATCATCGTCGCGAAGGCCTTGATGTCGGCCGAGGCGCTTTTCTCCAGGGCCAGGCGGCTCGCTTCGATCTCCGCGATGCCGCCGGCGGCGGCGTTGTCGACGAAGGTGTTGGAGGTGGCGGCGAAGGCACTGCCCATGCCGGTGCACAGGGCGACGGCCAGGGCCAGGTGACGCAGGTTGAATCCGTCCATTGGTCATTCTCCACGCATTGGTTGTGAGCGTTATTCAGTGGAGGGAGATGGGCCGGCAAAGGTTTGGTCCGGTTGGCGCCAGGGCGACGAACGGTCGTTTGCCGCCTGGCCGGCAGTCGACAGAACCCGCAACCGAGGCCATCCTGATAGCTGGCGAACGCAATAGGGCGTGTTGGCCGCGATCAATTGACGGAGGTGTTCCATGCCGGTTAAGCATGACCTGCTTGCGGATTTGAAGATTACCAAGGAAGCGTTCCAGCAATTACGCACCCAAAGGCCGCATCTGGATTCATTGGCCAGCCAGTATCTGGACATGGACGACGTCGTGGTCAAGGCTGAGAACGCCACCTCGGATGCCCCCAGCGATGACACCTTGAAGAAGCTCAAGGAAAAGCGCTTGCAGATCAAGGACAAGATTGTCCAGGAACTGCAGCGACAGGCCTGAGCCTGGCCGATCCGCCGACCATCGGCGGCGGATCGGCCGGAACGTTGAACCCGCCCGGCACCTCGAATGTTCAGAGCCCGCATGCAGCGGCTCCCGGCGAGGTGCCCCATGAACCGTCCCACCCCCTCCCAAGACAAGTTCCCCAGCGAAGAGCAGGGAACCTACGACCCCGTGCCGACCCACCCTGAACCCAACAGCCCGGCGCACACCTACCGGCATCCGAAACGGGAGCCGGCGGCGGATGAGACCGAGCCGGACAAGCCTCAGACGCCCGGCGCCTGACCGGCCGCCATCGCCAGCAGGCTGGCTCCCACAGGGGATTTCGGGTGTTTGCAGGATCCAGGTACACCACAAAACCTGTGGTAGCAGACCCAACGCCATCGCTGGCAAGCCAGCTCCCACAGTTTTTGTGGTGTGCTTAGATTCTGCAAACACCCGGGATCCCTGTGGGAGCTGGCTTGCCAGCGATGAGGCCGGTGAACCCGGCACGCCTCTGGAGGCTTACTTGAGGGCCGCCCCCAACGGCATCCGCGTCATGTGCGAAGCCTTCAGCGAACCGAAATACAGCCAATCCCCGTACTCCCGCGCCGTGGTGATCGGCGAGTAGTTGCCGGCGCTGGCGTCCTGCAGATTGGCGATGACCTTGCCGTCCAGGTCCAGCCCCAGCACGAACGCGCGTTTTTCCAGGGGCTTGGGCAGCACGGTGAGCGCCCGGACAATCACCTTGCGCACGAACGGATGTTCGGCGGTGCGGTCCAGCAGCGGATTGCGCGGCGCGTACAGCGCCACCCAGAAGCGGTCGCGGCCGTTGAAGGCGAGGTTGTCCGGCAACCCCGGCAGGTTGTCGATGAACAGGTCGTGGGTGCCGGCGTTGGGGCCGGTCAGCCAATAGCGGCTGATGCGGTAGGCGCCGGTTTCGTTGACCAGCACATAGGCGTCGTCCGGCCCCAGGGTGACGCCGTTGGCGAATTCCAGCCGATCCAGCAGGACGCTGGTCTTGCCGGTCTGGAAGTCGTAGCGCAGCAGACGCCCGTCGCCGCCGTGCTCGATGATCGCCTCGCCGTCGTGGCCGTAGCCCCAGCGGCTGGAGGCATCGCTGAAGTAGGCGTAGTGCCCGGATTTGTCGATGGCCACGTCGTCGGTGAAGCCGAAGGGCAAGCCGTTGGCTTCGGTGGTCAACGCCACCAGCCGGCCCTGGGCGTCGAGTGACAGCAGGCCCTTGTCCGCATCGGCAATCACCAGCAGGCCGTTGGGATGCCGCGCCAGCCCCAAGGGACGGCCGCCGGTGTCGGTGAGCACCTTGCGCTGATGGCCGTCGAGGCTGGTGCGGATCACGCGGCCGTCGTGCAGGCCGGTGATCAGCTTGTCGTCCTCAAGCAGCAGCGCCTCCGGCCCTTCGATGCCGCTCGGGCCGACCTGGCGCAAGCCGCGCAGGCGCTGGTTGTCGGCGTAGGGCCCTTCGGTCATGGACGGTGCCGGCGGCGGTGTCCAGGCCACCGGTTCGACGCGGGTCGGCATCAGCAGCAGAAACGCCAGCACGATGACGATCAGCAGCAGGATCAGATGGCGCAGTTTCACGCGTCGGCTCCTGCGCGGGACACGTGCTGAGCGGCCCGGTCGCGCAGGGCCAGCATCGAGGCGGCAGACTCGCGCTCGATGCGCCGCTTGAGCAGCAGAAGGTTGGCCAGGCGCATGCCCAGTCCGTCGAAGCGATAGTCCAGGGTACGCACGAACCGCGTGCGCCCTCCGACCTCCGCACACTCATAAACCAGCGACAACGACAGGCCGTGGTCGCCCCGCGCCCGTGCGCACCAGCGCCGCCCCGGCAGGTACTCGTCCACTTCCCAGATCAGGTGACCGTCGCGCCCGCCGGCGCGGATGTCCTCCTCGAACCGTGCGCCGGCATGCAAGGGGCCGGCGGGGCCGTGAATCTTCAGCGACGAGGGGTGCCACTGCGGCCAAAGGCTGACGTCTGCGGCGTAGGCGAGCACGGCGTAGGGCTCGCCGTCGATGTCGATCCCGTGCTGCTGGCGGGTCATGGGCGTCCTCGGTTCGTTCGTGTGGGCGGGTTCCGGCTCCCAGTACAGGGTGCCGAACAGGTAATCCATCAGCGGCAGGACGATGTTGAAGTTGCGCTCCTGCATGCGTTCGCGGCGGTGATGCAGTTCATGCAGGCGGTGCATCTGGCGGATCCACGGCAGGCGGGCCAACGGGTGGCGCGGCGGCAGGTGCTCGCAGGCGTGGAACACCTCGTAGGTCAGGTAGCCCAGCACCATGCAGCCGCCGAACAGCCCGGCCACGTTGGCGTTGAGCTGCGCGAACAGCCACCACAGCGGCAGGGCCACGAGCAGCGTGTGCACCACGATCAGCCAGGCGGGAAACAGGATCACCCGCCAGTCCCGGGCGCTGTCCCAGGTCATGTGGCCGGGGGTGAAGAAACTGTGGTGGTCGCCGGCGTGGCGGGCGTAGAACATTTTCGCGAAGCTTTTCTTGTGGTGCCCCAGGTGCCGGTGCACCACGTACACGCCGAAGTTGAAGAACAGCAGGGTCAGCGGCACCGTCAGCCACTCCAGGGGCTGCACCTGCCGCACGCCGCTCCAGAACGCGCCGATGGCCAGCACGCCGAACAGCAGCACGAAGGCGCCGTGCAGCCACGGGTTGTACAGCGGATGGATCGCCGCCCGGTAGCGGCTGCGGAATGCTTCGGTGGTTTGCCTCACTGCGGTCACCTGCGGATATTGTTGTTGTATCCGGCAGATTAGCTGATCCCTCGGCCTGCGCAGGCTCGGGGGCGAGGTCACAAGTGACAGGTTCCGGTACGCAGCGCCGTGGGCTTCAGCTCAACGGGTTCCAGCGCTGCGACCAGTCGTCGTCGGCCTTGATCACGGCGCGCAGCAGGTCGAAGGCGTGCTGCAAGGTGGCCGAGTCGCGGTCGCGGGAGTAGACGAGGTAGGTCGGATAGCCGAATTCCGGGGCCTTGGTCACAGCCTCCAGGGCGCCGCTTTCCAGGTAGGTGCGCACCACCCGCGTGCGGAAATAGCCGCTGCCGCCGTTCTCCAGGATGTACTGCAAGGCCAGCGGGCCGAGGTTGAAGCTCAGGGCGGCCTTGGCCTTTTCCGGCAGGGCGGCGTCGTGCTGGCGGCGGAAGTCCGGGCCCCAGTCGATGTAGACGTAAGGGGCGGGGCGGTCGGGGGTGTGCACCAGGATGAGTTTTTCCTCCAGCACCTGCTCGACCTGCAGGCCCGGCCAGTATTCCGGCTGGTAGACGAGCGCGGCGTCGAGCACGCCGAGTTCGAGCTGGCGCAGCAGGTTTTCGCCGTCGCGGATCTCCATGCGCAGGGCATGGCTGGGGATGTGCTCGCGCAGTTCGGCGGCCCAGCTGAGCATCAGCGGGTTGCACAGGCTGACCTCGCCGCCGATGTGCAGCACGTTGTCGTAGCCTTCGGGCAGCGGCAGGTCGCGGCGGGCGGCTTCCCAGGTCTGCACCAGCTGGTTGGCGTACACCACGAACGCCTCGCCGTTGGGCGTCAGGCGCGCCCCGGCCCGATTGCGCACGAACAGGGTGCTGCCCAACTGGCTTTCGAGCTTCTGCACGCGGGCGGTGATGGCCGTCTGCGTGACGAACAGTTTCTCCGCCGCCGCGGCGAGACTGCCGTGGCGGACGATTTCCAGGAAGGTACGGGCGAGGTCGATGTCCATGGGCGGGCCGGCGTCTGAGGTGCCGGCATGATAAGCCGCGGTGCCTGAGGGAGCCAGCTTGCTGGCGATGGCGGTGGGTCAGGCAACAGGGATGTTGTCTGTGCTGGCCTCATCGCTTGCAGGCAAGCTCCCACAGGGTTCTTGGGTGTTCGCCGGTCCGGCGGGCAGCCGCAGTACCTGTGGGAGCCAGCTTGCTGGCGATGGCGGTGGGTCAATCACCACAGATGCCGGCTGTGCTGGCCTCATCGCTAGCAAGCTAGCTCCCACAGGTTTTGTGGTGTGCAGGGATCCTGCGTCCAGCCGGGATCCCCTGTGGGAGCCAGCCTGCTGGCGATGGGGCCCGATGGGTCAGCCGGCCAGTTCGGCCTCGCGCACCCGTGCCCAGTCCTCCACCAGCCGGGCCGGGGTGCAGCAGGTCTTGCGCTTGAGCACGAAGTTGCGGCATTTCTCGGCGAACTGGTTGCGGTTGTACAGCATGTCTTCCTGCATCTCTTGCAGCTCGGCCTCGCGGCAGCGGCGGATCAGTTCATGGTCGGTGCGCAGCTTGCGCTCGCGCACGGCGGCGTAGGTCGGGTCGGTCAGGGCGCCGTGGGCCCGTTGCAGCAGCCACAGGCCGAACTCGTCCGGGCAGCGCGGGCCGATCTCCTGCACCATGCCCAGTTGCTGGGCCTGGACGGCGCTGACCGGCAGGCAGGCCTGGGTCAGTCGCTCGGCCATGGCCGGGCCGACGGCGCGGGGCAGGCTGTAGGTCCAGTATTCCGAGCCGTACAGGCCCATGCTCTTGTAGTGCGGGTTGAGCACGATGTCGGCGCGGGCGAACACGATGTCGGCGGCCAGCGCCAGCATCACACCGCCGGCGCCGGCGTTGCCGGTCACACCGCTGACCACCAGTTGCCGCGCATCGAGCAGTTCGGCGCAGACGTCGTCGATGGCCTGGATGTTCGCCCAGGCTTCGGCCCCCGGATCCTGCGCGGCCTGGATCACGTTCAGGTGCACGCCGTTGGAGAAACTGCCGCGACCGCCCCTGATCAGCAACACCTGGGTGTCGCGGGACTTGGCCCAGCGCAGCGCCTGGACCATGCGCCCGCACTGTTCGGTGCTCATGGCGCCGTTGTAGAACTCGAACGTCAGTTCGCCGACCTTGCCGGACTCGCGGTAGCGGATCGGTTGGTACGCCTCGTCGCTGAACGGCGCGTCGGCGATCGACCAGTCGAGCACCGGCACCTTCGCCAGTTGCCCCGCCAGCACATGCCGCGCCGGCCGCTTGAAGGTCTCCTCGCCCGGTTGCGGCTTGAGCCGCAGCGAGCCGATCCACAGGCTCTGGTCGCCGGTGGCCACCAGCACGGCGTCGTCATGCACCGCCAGAATCTCGCCGGGGCGGCCGGTGCGGCTGTCCAGGTGGGCGTCGTACACGTAGTACTGACCGCCGGCCAGGCTGGCCAGCACGCCGGGCTGACCGTCGGCGGCATCGATGCAGCGTTTGATGAACCGTGCGCAGTCGTGCCAGCTGAACGTGCGGTCGGCCTGTTTCATGTTCGGTTGCAGGCTGCCGCGCACTTTGGGGTCGTTGTAGTCCAGCGGCACCGGCTCGAACCCGGCGATGAACTTCTCCACCACCTCGCGGATGCAGCGGATCGCCGCATCGCTGACCCGGCCGTTGTACAGCTCGGACTTGCGCAGGCCCGCCGGCAGGTTGAATTCGCAGGTGGCCCAGACGGGACCGGCGTCCATTTCCTCCACCGCTTGCAGGGCGGTGACGCCCCAGGTCTGCAGCTCATTGGTGATGGCCCAATCCAGGGCACTGGCGCCGCGGTCGCCGACGATGCCGGGGTGGATGATCACCACGGGGCGTTGCGCATCGCTCCACAGCGACTGCGGCACGCGGTCTTTCAGGAACGGGCAGATCACCAGGTCCGCGCCGCTGTTTTCGATCTGTTCGCACACGGAGGCTTCGTCGGTGAACAGCACCACGCTCGGCGAATGGCCGGCCTGGCGCAGTTCCAGCCAGGCCCGTTGGGTCAGGCCGTTGAACGCCGACGACAGCAGAATGATGTTGAGTGATCGCATGGTTGCTCTTCCTTGAATGGGTCGGCCGCGGGCTCCCGATGAGCCGTCCGTGGCTGTCGATGGAGGCGCAAGGTTAGAGACTGGCGTGGCGGGCGCCAGTGACCGAAGTCAACGTTCTGTGAGGGGAGGTTTCCGTGGCGACGAACTGCCTTATTCTCAATAGTTTTAGGATCCTGATTTTTTATTACTTCAAATGTCTCCAGCGCTATTGCACAGTCGCTCCCCTGATCACCGCCGGACGATGCCGGCAGAACCAAGGATTTTCGCAGCGGGTGGAGCCCGTTTCAGGGAGCAAGGCATGGGTGGCAGTCTCAACCCGCATCACCAGGCCGTGGGCCGGATGTTCCAACAGGATTACCGCTGGCTGTGCACGGCGGTGGGCCGCACCCTCGGTTGCCCGCACAGTGCGCAGGACATCGCTTCGGAAACCTTCCTGCGGGTGCTGGCGCTGCCCGACCCGCTGGCCATCCGCGAGCCCCGCGCGCTGCTGACCACCATCGCCAGGCGGCTGGTGTATGACGGCTGGCGTCGACAGGATCTGGAGCGCGCCTACCTGCAAAGCCTGGCGCTGGCGCCGGAGCCGGTGCACCCGTCGCCGGAGGAGCGGGCACTGGTCATTGAGGCGCTGCTGGCGGTGGACCGCTTGCTCAACGGCCTGTCCGCCAAGGCCAAGGCGGCGTTTCTCTACCATCAGCTCGACGGCCTGACGTACGGCCAGATCGGCGAACGGCTGGGCGTGTCCACCAGCCGTGTGCAGCAATACATGGTCGAGGCGTTCAAGCGCTGCTATCAGGCGATGCAGGCATGAGGCCCGACGAGACCCTGATCGACGAGGCGGCGCAGTGGATGGCGCTGCTGCAGTCGGGCGACGTGAGCCTGCAGGAGCGTGCCGCCTTCGAGGCTTGGCATGCGGCCGACCCCCGGCACGGTCAGATCATCGAACAGATGGGCGGCGGCCTGAACCTGCTGCGCAACCCCAACCTGCGCGGCATGCCCCGCGACAGCCTGCTGCACAGCCTCAATGCGCCGTCCAGCCGCCGACGGTTCGTCAGCGGCAGCCTGAGCGTGTTGGGCGTTGCGCTGCTGGCCGGGCTGTTGGGCCGGCGCTACGGCTGGCTGCCCGAAGCCGGGGAACTGGCGACCGGCACCGGTGAGCGGCGCGGGTTCACCCTCGCCGACGGCAGTGCACTGACCCTCAATGCCCGCAGCCGCGCGGTGCCGCGGTTCGACGCGGCCGAGCGCCGGCTGGCCCTGCGCAGCGGTGAGTTGCTGGTGGAGGTGGCCGCCCGCCAACCCCGGCCCTTTGTGGTCGAGACCGAGCACGGCCGCATGCGCGCCCTAGGCACGTCGTTCATGGTGCAGCGCACCGAGGAGGCGACGCGGCTGGTGATGCTGCATTCCCAGGTCGAAGTGGTCACCGCCGGCGGCGTCCGGCAGGGGGTGGAGGCGGGCGAGAACCTGCTGTTCAACGACCGGGAAATCCTCGCCCTGGAGCGCAGCAAAGGCTATGAAACCGCCTGGGTGCAAGGCCGGCTGGAAGTGCGCGACCGTCCCTTGAGCGAGGTCATCGACAGCCTGCGCGGCTACCGGCGCGGCGTCCTGAGCCTGAGTCCGGAGGTGGCCGGGCTGCGCCTCAGCGGCCTGTACCCGCTGGACGACAGCGACCGCACCCTGCAGTTGCTCGAACGTTCCCTGCCGATCCGCGTGACCTGGCACAACCCGTACTGGGTCAGCATCGGCGCGCGGTTATAGCGTCATAACTTCCCGGTCTACCCAGCCCCTATAAAAACCGCCGGCCCGCTGCTCATTCCCTGCAGATGCCTTCAACAGGGAAGCCCTTCGATGTACTCATTCACACAACAATTGCCTCGACTGACGCTGGCCGCCGCCTTGGCGATGGGGATCGCGCCGTTGCCGGCCGTGTCCGCGGAAGCGGCCGCCCAGGTGTTCACCTTCGACATCGCCGCCGGCCCGCTCGATGAGGTGCTGCTGGACATCTCGCGCCAGTCCGGCGTGCCGATTTCCTTCAGCCAGAACCTGGTGCAGGGCAAGCGCAGCGGCGTCGTGCGCGGTGCGTTGGGCGGCCGTCAGGCCGTCGAGAAAGCGCTGCTGGGCAGCGGCCTGCAAGTGGAGCAGAGCGCGCAGGGACTGACGGTGCGAGAAGCCGACGGGCCGGTCGCCGCACCGGTCAAGGCAGTCTCTGCGGCGCCTGCCGCCAGCGCCGACTACCGCCTGGAGAAGGTCACGGTCACCGGCTCGCGGATCGCCCGGGCGCAGTCCGACGGCGCCACGCCGGTCAACGTCATCACCCACCAAGAGATGGAAGCGCGGGGCTACAAGAATGTCTACGACGCCCTGGCGACCCAGACGCAGAACACCGGCATGACCCAGGGCGAGGATTACGGCAACACCTGGCAACCGGCGGCCAGCGCCCTCAACCTGCGGGGCCTTGGGCCCAACCACACGTTGGTGCTGATCAACGGCCGGCGGGTGGCCGACTACCCCACGCCGTACGACGGCAAGGTCAACTTCACCAACCTTGCGAACATTCCGTCGGCGGTGATCGAACGCATCGAGATCCTCAGCAGCGGCGCGTCGGCGATCTACGGTTCCGATGCGATCGCCGGAGTGGTGAACATCATCCTCAAGGACAAGATCGACGGCGTCGACGTCAACCTCAAGGGCGGCACCAGCGAGCGCGGCGGCGGCGACAACCAACGCCTGCAGATCAGCGGCGGCGGCAGCTGGGGCGACTTCGACGGGCTGTTCGGCCTTGAGCTGACCAACCGCGACCCGATCTGGGCCGACGACCGCGGCTTCATGCAGAGCGGGCCGCTGACGGATGTCGGCTATCGGCGCGACCTGGGCAGCGGCCGTTACCTGGGGCCGGGCTGCGGCGCCTATCAGGGCGTGTTCGACAACAAGCTGCTCAACAACGCCGGCCGTTGCCGCACCGACCAGATGTACAACGACTACTGGACGATCCAGACCCAAAAGGAAAACTACGACGGTTACACCCGCGGCACCTGGCATTTCAGCGACAGCGGCCAGGTGTACGCCGACCTGATGTACGGGCTCGACCACATCCAGAACAACACCCGGGGCCCGACCTTCACCTCGCCGGACTTCATCAACCAGAACACCGGCAACCTGGAGCGCTGGTTCCGGCGCTTCGGCGAGGAGGAGATCGGCGGGCGCACCAGCAACAACAGCAAATGGCGCGACACGTCCTGGACCGGCACCCTGGGCCTGTCGGACAAGATCGCCGACACCGGCTGGAACTATGAGCTGGCCGCCAACCGTTCCGAATACAAGAGCGTGCGCACCACCCGCTACACGCCGCGCGCGTCGATCCAGGACTTCTACCTGGGCCCGCAATTGGGCACCCAGGGTGGCTACCCGGTGTTCGCGCCGGACGCCTCGCGGCTCGACCGGCCGCTGACGCCCCAGGAATGGGAGCAGTTTCGCGGCAACCTGACCCAGAGCAGCAAGTCGGTGTCGACCAGCTACAACGCGTCGGTCAACGGCGAGCTGTTCGACCTGCCCGCCGGCCCCGTGGGGTTCGCCGGCGTGCTGGAGGCGGGCAAGCAGGAATACCGCATCGACCCGGACGACAGCCTCAACGACGGCAGCTTCTACAACACCACCCCGAGCCAGAGTTCCGGCGGCTCGCGCAAGCGCTATGCGGCGGGCGGCGAGTTCAGCATCCCGGTCACCGATACGGTGCTGGCGACGGCAGCGGGGCGCTGGGACCAATACAAGTTCAGCGGCCGCACCGAGCAGCAGAAGACCTACAACCTGGGGCTTGAGTGGCGCCCGGTCACCAGCCTGTTGCTGCGCGGCAGCTACGGCACCAGTTTCCGCGCGCCGGACCTGAACTACATCTACCAGTCCGACAGCAACGGCTACTACCCGGCGCAGATCGACTACTACGGGTGCAGCCAGGGCGTGGAGGGCGCCTGCGACCGCGGACGGGTCGACTACACCCAGAGCGGCACGGCGGACCTGGCGTCCGAGCGCGGCAAGTCGTGGACCTACGGGTTCGTCTGGTCGCCGTCGCGCAACTTCGATTTCTCCACGGACTTCTGGCGGGTTGAGATCGACGACCTGCTGACCACGGTGGACGAGAACCGTCTGCTGCAGGAAGAGAACGAATGCCGCAACGGCACCCAGGACATCAACTCGGCCAACTGCCAATCGACGTTGGCGCGGATCGACCGCAATCCGGGCAATGCGGCCGTCGACCCCAACCAGTTGAAGCGGGTGAGGGTGAACGCGATCAACGCCGCCAGCGAACGGGTCAGCGGCCTGGACTTCAAGAGCAACATCCGCTGGGGCGCGGGGCAGTACGGCGCGTTCAGCTCGGCGCTGGGCTACACCCTGGTGCTGTCGCACTACTACAAGGAATCGGACGAGGCCCCGACCCAGGACTGGCGCACCTCGCGCACCAACTACGACTGGCGCAGCAAGGTCAACGCCAGTCTGACCTGGGACTACCAAAAGGCTACGGCGACGCTGATGGGCATCCGCTACGGCTCGGTCACGAACGGCGCGGGCGACGGCCGACTCTCGCCCTGGACCGTGTTCAACGCCAGCGCCCGCTACCGGCTCAACGACCGGGCGAGCGTGGGGCTGACCGTGAACAACCTGCTCAACCAGGTCAAGCACGACGACTCGGCGGGCTGGCCGTACTACCCGACCGGCAACTATGACCCGTATGGGCGGCAGTGGTGGCTGGATGTGAGTTATCACTTCGGTAGTTGACGGTGCTGAGGCAGGTGCTGGTGATGTCGGCAGTGCCGGCCTCATCGCTGGCAAGCCAGCTCCCACAGGTATTTCAGGTGTTTAAAGGATCCAGGTACACCACAAAAACCTGTGGGAGCCCAGGTGTTTACAGGATCTAGGTACACCACAAAACCTGTGGGAGCTGGCTTGCCAGCGATGACGGTGGATCAGGCAATAAAGATGTCGGCAGTGCTGGCCTCATCGCTTACAGGCAAGCTCCTACAGGTTTTTGTGGTGTACCTGGATTTTGCGGGCACCGGGGATCCCCTGTGGGAGCCAGCCTGCTGGCAATGGCGGTGGATCAGGCGCCATCGAAACCGGCATAACCTCATCACCCATCGGTCTAACCCGTCCCCTATAAAACCCCGCCGCCCATCACACATCCCTGCATAAACCAAAACGCAGGGATGGCTGTTCATGATCCAGTTTTCACCCGTCAAATCCCCTTTGAGCCTGGCCTTGCTGCTGGCGATCCACACGTTGCCGGCGGTGGCCGCCGACAGCGCGGAATCCGCACCGACACCGGTACTGCAACGGGTCGAAGTCACCGGCACGGCGATCCGCCGGGTCGATGCCGAAACCGCCGTGCCGGTCACGGTCCTGCGGGCCGAAACGTTGCGCGAGCAGGGCGTCACCACCACCGAGGAGCTGGTCAACCGCATCTCCGCCAACCAATCCTCGGTCGGCTCCGGACGTTCGGTGGGCTCCAGCAGCGGCGGGGCGTCCTATGCGGACTTGCGCGGCATCGGCCCGAACAAGACGCTGGTGCTGCTCAACGGCCGGCGCCTGAGCAACAACGCCACCAGTTCGATCAACGGTTCCGGCGTCGACCTCAACACGATTCCGTTCGCCGCCATCGACCGGGTGGAAGTGCTGCGCGACGGCGCGTCGGCGCTGTACGGCACCGACGCCATCGGCGGGGTGATCAACTTCATCACCAAGAGCAGCCTCACCGAAGGCCAGATCAGCACCAGCTACGAAACCCCCACCCACGCCGGCGGCGGAGAGAGCCGCAACGTCAGCGGCAGTTGGGGCTTCGGCGACCTGCAGGAAGACCGCTTCAACGTCTTCGGCGTGGTCAGCCACGACAAGCAGGAGCGCCTGGCCGCCAAGGACCGTAGCTACACCTACAACTACCAACCTGGCCGGGGACTCGATTACACCTCCGGCACCGCCTCGCCGGCCAACTGGAGCCAGGGCAGCAACGCCACCAACCCGTTGGCCGGTTCCGGCTGCAACGCGCCGGGGCTGCTGGCGCGCAACGGCATCTGCCGCCAAAGCCTGTGGAGCTACCTGGACCTGGTGCCGGAGACCGAAAAGACCTCGGCCTTCGCCAAGGCCACCGGCAAGCTGGCGGACGAGCACAACGTCAGCCTCGAATACTTCTGGGCGCGCAACGAGAACCGCACGCAGATCGGCCCCGGCACGCTGATGGGCAACCAGGTCAACCCCGGCACCGCGTTCTATCCGGGCAACGGCATCACGCCGGGGCCCACAGGCTTCGCCCTCGACCCGACCCAGGCGGTGGACGTCAACTGGCGCGAGACCGCCGTCGGTGCCCGCCGGCACGAGGACGACAACACCGGCCAGCGCCTGCTGCTGAGCTTCGACGGCAGCGTGGCCGGCTGGGACTACAACCTCGGCGCCTCGTACAACCAGAACAAGGTGGTCAACACCATCCGCAGCGGTTATGTGAACGACCGCGCCGTGAGCCAGGGCATCGCCGACGGCGTGATCAACCCGTTCGGCCCGCAGACCGCCGCCGGTGCCGCGTTGCTGGCGGCCAACGCGGTGGACGGCGACTACGGCACCGCCGTGGGACGGGTGAAGGCCATCGACGGGCGGGTCAGCCGCGAGATCGGCGACTGGTTCGGCGCAGGCCCCTCGGCGTTGGCCCTGGGCGGCGAGTACCGCAAGGAAGACTTCCACCAGGACTTCGCCCCGTTCGCCGGCGACGTGCAGAGCCTGGGCGTCGACCCGAACGGCAGCGTGGCGGGCGACCGCAGCGTTTCGGCGCAGTACGCCGAGGTCAACGTGCCGGTGCTCGACAGCCTGGAACTGTCCGCCGCCGTGCGGCACGACAAGTACAGCGACTTCGGCAGCACCACCAACCCCAAGTATTCGTTCCGTTTCCAGCCGTTCAAGCAACTGGTGGTGCGCGGCGCCTACAGCGAAGGGTTCCGCGCGCCGTCGCTGTATGAGCTGTACAACCCGACCTTCACCTCGTTCACCAACGCCAATTACAACGACCCGCGCCTGTGCGCCGGCGGCACGCCGAGCAACGGCGGGATCGCCAACCGCGACTGCGCCCAGCAGTTCTTCCGCAGCTCCGGCGGCAACACCGAGCTGAACCCGGAAACCGCGCGCAACGTCACCCTGGGCTTCGTCTACCAGCCGCTCGACCGCCTGACCACGGGGCTGGACTTCTGGTGGATCGACATCGCCAACCAGATCGCCGAATTCCCGGAATCGGCCGTGTTCGAGAACCCGGAACTGTACCCGGACCGTTTGATCCGCAAGCCCGACGGCTCCATCGACCACGTCGTCACGGGCCTGGCCAACCTCGGCAAGATCAAGACCAACGGCGTCGACGTCAGCTTCGACTACCGCCTGCCGAGCACCCCGTTCGGCGAGTTCGGCATCGGGCTGCAAGGCACCTACGTCAGCCGCTACGACTACCAGCAGCAGCTCAAGGGCGACTACATCGACAAGCTCGGCGACTTTCGCGGCGGCGATTTCGCCTCGGCCGGCGCCGTGGCCCGCTGGCGCCACAGCCTGACCGGCACGTGGAACTACGGCCCGTTCGGCGCCAGCCTGACCAACCGCTACACCAGCGGCTACCACGACTCGGACCGCGAGGCCCACGACTACGTCGGTTCGTACAACGTGTGGGACCTGGCCGGCACCTACACCTGGCGCAAGACCCTGGGCGTGACTCTGGGGGTGAAGAACCTGTTCGACCGCGAGCCGCCGTTCAGCAACCAGACCTACACGTTCCAGAGCGGGTACGACCCCAAGTACGGCGACCCGTTCGGGCGCACGCTGTACACGCGGCTCAGCTACAGGTTTTGAGAATGACAGGAGAGGGCGGGTTTTAGTGACGATTCGATCTAAGGCCTGCCCTATAAAAAATGCCTGCCTGTTGCACATCACAGGCAGGTGGGATTTGCGGTGGCTGTTCGGGCCCCATCGCGGGCAAGCCCGCTCCCACAGTGTTTTGTGATGACCAAAGATTCAGTCGTCACCCGATACCTGTGGAAGCGGGCTTGCCCGCGATGGGGCCGGGACAGCCGACCCGCCGACAAGGATCTGCCCCATGCTTTCCAGACACCGCCTCCTGGCGTTCGGCCTGCTGCTGAGTCCCGTGACCTGGGCCGCCCCGCAGCACGCCCTCACGGTCTACGGCGAACCGCCCAAGTACGCACCGGACTTCCAGCACCTGGCCTACGCCAACCCCGACGCGCCCAAGGGCGGCTCGTTGCGCCGCTCTTCGCTGGAGAGCGGTCCGTTCGACCACCTCGTGCCCTATGTCGACAAGGGCACCGGCGTCGCCGACATCGACGGCTGGCTGTACGCGCCGCTGGCCTACCGCAGCAAGGACGAACCCTACAGCGTCTACGGCCTGGTGGCGCAGCGCATGGAGCTGGACGCCGACCGCCGCTGGCTGCGCTTCTACCTCAACCCCAAGGCCCGTTTCGACGACGGCAGCCCGATCACCGCCGAGGACGTGCGCTACACCTACGAGCTGTTCACCACCCAGGGCAGCCTCAAGTACCGCCAGCAGTTCCGTGACGTCGCCGAGGTCGTGGTCGAGTCCCCGACCCAGGTGCGGTTCGTGTTCCGCAACAACGAAAGCCGCACCTTGCCGCTGGATCTGGCGACGTTGCCGGTGCTGCCGGAGCACTGGTGGCGCACCCGCGACTTCGCCGACGGCGGCGGTTTCGAGATTCCGCCGGGCAGCGGCCCGTACCGGGTCAGCGCGGTGGATGCCGGGCGCAGCGTGACGTTCGAGCGGGTCAAGGATTGGTGGGGCCAGGACTTGCCGATCACCCGCGGGCTCTACAATTTCGACCGGCTGAGCGTGGAGTTCTTCGCCGACACCGACGTGTCGCGCCAGGTGCTCAAGGCCGGCGGCTTCGACTACAACCGCGAGTTCTCGGCCACCAGCTACACCATCGGCTATGCCGGCGCTGCGCTGGATCAGGGCAGGCTGTTGCGCGAACACTTGGCGCCGGGCGCCGCCCAAGGCACCCAGGGTTTTGTGTTCAACCTGCAGAAGCCGGTGTTCCAGGATCGCCGCGTGCGCCAGGCCATCGCCATGCTCTGGGACTTCGAATGGAGCAACCGGCAGATGATGCGCAGCCTGTACCTGCGTCAGCGCAGTTTCTTTTCCCACAGCGCCTTGTCGGCCACGGAGCTGCCGGACGCCGAAGAGCTGAGGCTCCTCGAACCCTGGCGCGGCAAGATCCCCGACGAGGTCTTCACCCAGGTGTTCCAGGCCCCGCGCACCGACGGCAGCGGCAACGTCCGCGCCCAGCAGTTGCAGGCCCTGAAACTGCTGGAGGCCGCCGGTTGGGCACCCCGCGGCGACCAACTGGTGAACGCCGCCGGCGAACCGCTGCGCTTCACCTTCCTCAACGGCCAGAAGGGCTTCGAGCGGCTGCTGCTGCCGTTCAAGCGCAACCTGGCGCAGATCGGCATCGGCTTCGACATCCGCCAGGTGGACACCGCGCAATACACCAACCGCGTGCGCAGCCGCGACTACGACATGATCGTCGCCGGCTACCCGGTGAGCCAGGCGCCGGGCCGGGAGATGTTCAACTACTTCGGCTCCGACGGCGCCGACGACCCCGGCTCCAACAACTACATGGTGCTGCGCGACCCGGCGGTGGATGCGCTGCTCGAAGGCGTGGTGCAGGCCGACAGCCGCGCCAGCCTGCTGCGTCACGCCCATGCGCTGGACCGGGTGCTGCAGTGGGGCTACTACTGGATCCCCAACTATTACCCGCCGGGGATCTCCACGGTGTGGTGGAACCGTTTCGGCCGCCCGGCGGTGGCGCCGCTGTACGACGCCGGCCTCGACACCTGGTGGGAAATCAGCCCGACCGCGCTGACCGCCGCGCAAATGCAGCAACAGCAAAAGGAGTACGCCCATGTGGGGTTATAGCCTACGGCGCCTGCTGCTGATCGTGCCGACCTTGCTGGCGATCCTGCTGGTCAACTTCGTCATCGTGCAGGCCGCGCCCGGCGGCCCGGTGGAGCAGGCCATCGCCCGCTTGCAGGGGATCGGCGCAGGCAACGCGGTGGGGGGCGGCCATGTGGAGACCGTCGGCGGCGAATCCCGCGCCACCCGTGGGCTCGACCCGAAACTGGTGGCGGACATCGAGCGCCAGTACGGTTTCGACAAGCCCGCCGGCGAACGCCTGTGGCTGATGCTCAAAAGCTACGCGCAGCTGGATTTCGGCAAGAGTTTCTTCCGTGGCGCGACGGTGACGGAGCTGATCCGGCAGAAGTTGCCGGTGACCCTTTCCCTTGGCCTGTGGGCGACGCTGATCACCTACCTGGTCTCGATCCCGCTGGGCATCCGTAAGGCCGTGCACAACGGTTCGGCGTTCGATGCCTGGAGCAGCGTGGCGATCATCGTCGGCTATGCGATGCCGGGGTTCCTGTTTGCCCTGCTGCTGATCGTGGTGTTCGCCGGCGGCACGGCGCTGGACTGGTTCCCGGTGCGCGGGCTGGTCTCGGACAACTTCGCCGGGTTGACGCCGTGGGGCAAGGTCGCCGACTACTTCTGGCATCTGGTGCTGCCGGTGACGGCCCTGGTGATCGGCGGCTTCGCCACGCTGACGATCCTGACCAAGAACAGCTTCCTCAACGAAATCTCACGGCTGTACGTGGTCACCGCACGCGCCAAGGGCCTGAGCGAGCGCCAAGTGCTGTACGGCCATGTGTTTCGCAATGCGATGCTGCTGGTGGTGGCCGGGCTGCCCCAGGCGCTGGTGACGGTGTTCTTCGGCGGTTCGCTGCTGATCGAGGTGATCTTCTCCCTCGACGGGCTTGGGCGCCTGAGCTACGAAGCGGCGGTGTCCAGGGACTATCCGGTGGTGTTCGGTTCGCTGTTCATCTTCACCCTGTTCGGCCTGCTGATAAAACTGGCGGGCGACCTATGCTACACGCTGGTCGACCCACGCATCGACTTCAACGCGAGGGCCGCCTGATGCTGACGCTATCTCCCATCGGACAGCGCCGCTGGGCGCGGTTCAAGGCCCACCGGCGCGGCTGGTGGTCGCTGTGGCTGTTTCTGGCGCTGTTCGGCCTGAGCCTGGGCGGCGAGCTGATCGCCAACGACAAGCCGCTGGCGGTGTCGTTTCAGGGGCGCTGGTTTTTCCCCGCGTTCGAGCGCTACACCGAACAGGACTTCGGCGGCGAGCTGCCGTTCCAACCCGACTACCGCAGCGCCCAGGTGCGCAGCCTGATCGAGGGGCAGGGCGGGCGCCTGTGGTTTGCGCCGATCCCGTTCGGTTTCGACACGGTCAACTACGACCTCACCGAACCTGCGCCGAGCCCGCCGACCACGGACAACTGGCTGGGCACCGACGACCAGGCGCGGGACGTGCTGGCCCGGGTGATCTTCGGCACGCGGGTTTCGCTGCTGTTCGCGTTGGCGCTGACGGCGGCCAGCGCGCTGATCGGCATCGCCGCCGGCGCCCTGCAGGGCTACTACGGCGGCTGGACCGACCTGTTCGGGCAGCGGCTGCTGGAGGTCTGGTCGGGGCTGCCGGTGCTGTACCTGCTGATCATCCTGTCCGGGTTCGTCGAGCCGAACTTCTGGTGGCTGCTGGGGATCATGGCGCTGTTCTCCTGGCTCAGCCTGGTGGACGTGGTGCGCGCCGAGTTCCTGCGCAGCCGGGGGCTGGAATACGTGAAGGCGGCGCGGGCGCTGGGCGTGGGCGACGGCCAGGTGATGCTGCGGCACATCCTGCCCAACGCCATGAGCGCGACCCTGACCTACCTGCCGTTCATCCTCACCGGGGCCGTCGCCACCTTGTCGGCGCTGGATTTCCTCGGTTTCGGCATGCCGGCCGGCAGCGCGTCGCTGGGCGAGCTGATCGGGCAAGGCAAAAACAACCTGCAGGCGCCCTGGCTGGGGCTGACGGCGTTCTTCGCGTTGGCCCTGATCCTGTCGCTGCTGGTGTTCATCGGCGAGGCCTGCCGCGATGCGTTCGACCCGCGATCATGAATCAAGGAGCTGACATGGGTGACAACCTGATTGAAATGCGCGGCCTGCGGGTGGCGTTCAACGGCCAGGAGGTGGTGCACGGCATCGACCTCGACATCCGTCCGGGGGAGTGCCTGGCGCTGGTGGGCGAGTCGGGTTCCGGCAAGTCGGTGACCGCCCACAGCATCCTGCAATTGCTGGATCCGGCGGCCACACAGGTGCGCGGCAGCATCCGCTATCAAGGCGAAGAACTGCTCGGCGTTCATGAGCGCTATCTGCGCCAGTTGCGCGGCAATCGCATCGCCATGATCTTCCAGGAGCCGATGAGCTCGCTCAATCCGCTGCACACCGTCGAGCGGCAACTGGGCGAGAGCCTGGCGCTGCACAAGGGGCTGGCGGGGGCGGCGGCGCGGCGGCGGATCGTGGAGTTGCTGGAACTGGTGGGCATCCAGCACCCGCGTGAACGCTTGAAGGCCTATCCGCACCAACTGTCCGGCGGGCAGCGGCAACGGGTGATGATCGCCATGGCGCTGGCCTGCGAGCCGCAGTTGCTGATCGCCGACGAGCCGACCACCGCCCTGGATGTCACCGTGCAGCGCAAGATCCTCCTGCTGCTCAAGGCGCTGCAAAAGCGGTTGGGCATGGCGCTGCTGATCATCAGCCACGACCTGAACCTGGTGCGCAACCTGGCCCAACGGGTGGCGGTGATGCGCAGCGGCGTGATCGTCGAGCAGGCTCTCTGCGAGCAGTTGTTCCGGACGCCGCAGCATCCCTACAGCGTCGAACTGCTCAACGCCGAACCCGGCGGCGCGGCGCTGTGCCGGGACTCGACGGAGGACCTGCTGCAGGTACGGGGCCTGAACGTGCGTTTCAGGCTCGGCGGCGGGTGGCTGCGGCCCACGTCGTACCTGCACGCGGTCAACGGCATCGATCTGCGCCTGCAACGGGGCAAGACCCTGGGCATCGTCGGCGAATCCGGCTCGGGCAAATCCACCCTGGGCCAGGCGATCCTGCGCCTGATCGACGCCGAGGGCACCATCCGTTTCGAGGGCGAGGCCTTGGAGGCCTTGAGCGGCAAACGGCTGCGGCCCTTGCGCAAGCGCCTGCAAGTGGTGTTTCAGGATCCGTTCGGCAGCCTCAGCCCGCGCCTGTGCGTGGCGCAGATCATCGCCGAGGGCCTGTCGGTGCACACCGCCATGAACGCGCGCGAGCGCGAGCGGGCGGTGATCGAGGTGCTGCGGGAAGTCGGTCTGGACCCGGCCGTGCGTCATCGCTATCCTCACGAGTTCTCCGGCGGGCAGCGCCAGCGCATCGCGATCGCCAGGGCGCTGGTGCTCAAGCCGGACCTGATCCTGCTGGACGAACCGACCTCGGCGCTGGACCGCACGGTGCAGAAGCAGATCGTCACGCTGCTGCGGCGCTTGCAGGAGGAACATGGGCTGACCTACCTGTTCATCAGCCACGACCTGGCGGTGGTGCGGGCGCTGGCCCATGACCTGATCGTGATGAAGGACGGCAAGGTGGTGGAGCGGGGGGAGACCGCCGAGCTGTTTCGCTCGGCGCGGCATGCGTATACGCAGGAATTGCTGGCGGCGTCGTTTGCCTGAGCCCGAAAGCACGAATCCCGCCACAGGGGCGGGATTCGAGGGTCGTCCGACAGGTTCCGCGCTTGCGGAACCACGGTCTTACGCCGGGAACAGCTCGGACAGTTTCATCGACAGCATCATGTCGCCTTCAACGCGCAGCTTGCCGCCCATGAAGGCCTGCATGCCGTCGGTCTCGCCGGAAACGATGCCTTTGAGGGTGTCGCTGTCCAGCACCAGGGTGCAGTTGGCGTCGGCGTTTTCGCCTTCCTGGATTTCGCAGGTGCCATCCTTGACGATCAGCGCGTAGT
Organism: Pseudomonas sp. B3(2017); assembly: GCF_002113595.1. Taxonomy (NCBI): domain Bacteria; kingdom Pseudomonadati; phylum Pseudomonadota; class Gammaproteobacteria; order Pseudomonadales; family Pseudomonadaceae; genus Pseudomonas; species Pseudomonas sp. B3(2017). The sequence continues at coordinate 117,143 of NZ_NEIU01000009.1, read as the reverse complement.
GCTTGTCTTCGTCAGTGATGTTGAAACCGAAGACCAGATCCAGACCGGCGGCAGCGGCTGGGTTGAACTTGGCTTTCATTGCTTCGACAGCTTTTGCTACATCGCTCATGGTGTGTTCCTTGATCAAGTGATTTCAGTGACCGCGCAGGTCACGACGAACCGGCGCTCATCGGAAGGTGATGAGATCCGGAGCCTTCAACAGTTGCAGGTGCGCATGGTTGTTGAAGGAAGCCAACGCCAACTCTCGACCGCGGAACTTCAGCTGGTTGAGCGAGGTGTTGACGATTTGCCAGTTCAACTCAAAGGCCTGTTTCGCAGGCATTTGCGTAATGAGGTGGAGCAGGGCGGTGATGGTGCCGCCGGAGGTGAACACGGCGATCTTCTGCGTGCTGTCCGCCTGTTCGAGGATCCGCTGCAGGCCGGCCTGTACCCGGTCGACGAACGCCAGCCAGCTTTCCAGGCCCGGGGTGTCGTAGGTGCCGGTCAGCCAGCGTTCGATGATCAGCGCGAAGATGCGCTGGAACTCGCCGCGGTTCTGCGCGGCGTTGCGCAGGATGTCCAACGCCTCGGGCTCCTCCGGCAGCATGGCCGGGAGCAGGGCGCGGATCACCGCGTCGGCGTCGAATTCGTTGAAGGCGGGGTCGATTTCCAGCGTCGGCACCGGCAGGCCGACGGCGGCGAACTGTTCCAGCGCGCTGTTGGCCGTGTGCTGCTGGCGGCGCAGGTCGCCGGACAGGCAGCGGTCGAAACTGACGCCCAGCCCGGCGAGGTGCCGGCCGAGGATTTCTGCCTGGCGCACACCGGTCGGCGACAGGACGTCGTAGTCGTCTGCGCCGAAGGAGGCCTGGCCATGTCGAATCAGATAGATGCTGCCCACGTCCGCTGTCATCCCGGCACGTTGAAGGTTGTGGCGAGGTTATGAGGATGATCGGGTGCTGTCAATGAAAAAACATACGCTTGTTTGAAATGCCCGTTACAGCCCTGTTGCCAGAGGTTTCACCGCTGGCTGTCAGGGCGGTGCATGGGTATGCTGAAGCCATCCCGCGCGCGTCCGTTTGAAGCCGCGCCTTGTTTTAAGGAGCCTCCGTGGAGTTTTTCACCGAATACGCCAGCTTCCTGGCCAAGACCGTGACCCTGGTGGTCGCCATTCTGGTGGTGCTGGCCAGTTTCGCCGCATTGCGCAGCAAGGGGCGGCGCAAGTCGGCCGGCCAGCTGCAGGTCAGCAAGCTCAATGATTTCTATAAAGGGCTGCGCGAGCGCCTGGAGCAGACCCTGCTCGACAAGGATCAGCTCAAGGCCCTGCGCAAGGGCCAGGCCAAGGCCGAGAAGAAGCGGAAGAAGCAGCACGAGACCAAGCCCCGGGTGTTCGTGCTGGACTTCGACGGTGACATCAAGGCGTCGGCCACCGAGAGCCTGCGTCACGAAATCACCGCGTTGCTGACCCTGGCCACGCCGAAGGACGAAGTGGTGCTGCGCCTTGAGAGCGGCGGCGGCATGGTGCACAGCTACGGGCTGGCGTCGTCGCAGCTGGCGCGCATCCGCGAGGCCGGCATTCCGCTGACGGTGTGCATCGACAAGGTCGCCGCCAGCGGCGGCTACATGATGGCGTGCATTGGCCAGAAGGTGATCAGCGCGCCGTTCGCGATCCTCGGCTCCATCGGTGTGGTCGCGCAGTTGCCGAACGTCAACCGCCTGCTGAAGAAGCACGATATCGACTTCGAGGTGCTGACCGCCGGCGAGTACAAGCGCACGCTGACGGTGTTCGGCGAAAACACCGAGAAAGGCCGGGAGAAGTTCCAGCAGGATCTCGACATCACCCATCAACTGTTCAAGAACTTCGTGGCCCGCTATCGTCCGCAACTGGCCATCGACGAGGTGGCCACCGGCGAGATCTGGCTGGGCGTCGCCGCGCTGGACAAGCAACTGGTGGACGAACTCAAGACCAGCGACGAGTACCTGGCCGAGCGGGCCAGGCAATCGGAGCTGTATCACCTGCACTACGCCGAACGCAAAAGCCTGCAGGAACGCATCGGCATGGCGGCCAGCGGTTCGGTGGACCGTGTGCTGCTGAACTGGTGGAGCCGCTTGACCCAGCAACGGTTCTGGTGAGTCCCGTCAGGCGCCTTGTCCGCATCGTCGCAGACAGGGCGCCAGACACATTCAAGTGTTGAATGTGCGGTGCTTATCTATTTCAAACTTCCATATTGTTGTTGCCTGACTCGGTTCAATGATCAGGTATTCCCGCTTTTTCCATGAATGTCTAAACCATAAGCTGTTTGTTCAAAATGGCATGAAAGGTTGTTTTACATGGAAGTTGAAAAGACCCACTCCCCTCCGCAGATGACCCCAGCTCAGCAAGGCGTATTCTTCGACCTGCTGAAGAATCAAATACCGGCCTGGGTGCTGGAATCATCGCAAGAGTCCAGGGCGGCGCTGTATGGAAGTCTGAAATCCGGTTTCCGTTCCCGATTCGCGGTGCTTGAAGAGTTGCGTGCCTTCAAAAGTCCGGAAAGTTTTTGTGCGCCGCTGCTCGCCAAGGCGTTGTCGGCAAAGCTGGTCGAGCCTGTACAGGTTGAAGGCGTCATTTTTCAACATGTTCGCTCCACCTCAAGCCTGCTCGGACTGAGAAGGAAACTGGTGCTGCCAATCGACCGCGATCTGTTGGGGGCCGCTTGCGAAAACTTCGAACTCAGCGAAACTCGCGCAGAAAACTATCATGAAAGTTCATTGATCTATATTCCGGAACGGGTCAGCGGACACCCCCACAGGATTCTCCCGATCCGGCCCCATGAGTTTGCGCAACTTTGCCGTGTGCTGGATCTGGGCAAAAGCTATCAGGCCCATGTGTCTGAGTTCTTTGGAAACAAGACGCAACTTGGCAGGCTGCGAAAGAAGGCGGTCGCTTGCCTGAAAGACCGGTTTGAGGTTGAACGGCATCTCGCGTATATGCAAAGGCATATAGGAAAGGATGTCTATGAGATGTTGAGGTCCGTCGTCGAGCGCAAGCCGTCGATCATCTTGGGCAAGAACACCTTGGGCTATCAACAGCTGAAGATGCTCGACACGACACTCAATGGCCCGATGTTCATCGGGCCCGTCAGTGAACATGAAGATGATGACTACCGGTGTGTTGTGTACGTGCCCGGAGATCCATTGCACCCCTTGAAGGAATATGCCTCGTTCTCCCACTTCGAGGGAGAGCTGAGCCGTCGCTTGAAGTCACCTGCATTCCGCCAGTTCTTCATGCGCTTCATCAAACTGGAGGATCGGGCCGAGTTTCTTGGAAGCCTGGATCAGAGCCTTTCAGTCAAGGTTTCCCTCTGGAGCAACAATTACGTGCAGGTCGATGGACTTGACCTGGACGCCGAAAGCAACAACGACCTGTTTCTGGCGATCTATCGACAGCATGCCGAGAAAGTGCTGGCCGATGCCCGCTTGCTCGTTGTCCCGACCGACGACGAGGATGAGAAAAGCCGGCTGGCGAGGCTCGAAACCTACAAGGCCATTGGCATCAATGCGTTGCTGTTCATGGGGGCATTCGTTCCGATAGTGGGCGAGGTCCTGTTCGCCGTCGCCGGCATCCAGCTGCTGGCGACGGTCTACGAAGGGGTTTCCCATTGGGCCGCCGGGGAACAGGAACTGGCGGCGGACTGCCTGTTCGATACCATCGAGAACCTGATCTTGATGGCGGCACTGGGTACGGCCGCCAAGGGGGGAAGCAGCCTCTTCAAAGTCGTGCGCCAGAGCGATTTCGTCTTGAGCTTGCGCAAGGTGCCGATTTCGTCCAAGGGTATGCGCTTGTGGAAGCCCGACCTTACGCCTTATCGCGCAAGGCAAAGTCTTCCCCAAGGACTTGAGGTGAGCGAGCAGGGGCTTGTCACGTTTGGCCAGGACCGATACTTGAATATCGGCGCGGATCACTTTGCGGTCCAGCCCAAGAAAGACACGAATGTCTGGGAAGTGCGCCCGCAACAGTCCGAACGCTATCTGCCGGTACTCGAAACCAACGGAGCCGGTGCGTGGCGGCACGACTCCGAGCTGTTCCAGGACTGGAGTCCGCTGACGTTGTTCCGGCGCCTCGGTTACCGCGCAGAACGTGTGCCGGATGCCCAGGCCTCGCAGATTCTGGGTGTCGTCGGCGTGGGAGAGCCTCAACTGCGCCGATTGTTTGCCGAACGCCGCAAGCCGATGGCGACATTGGAGGACACGGTCAGGCGATTTAGCGCCGACAGTGCCGTCAATCGGTTCATCGAGCAGATGGGCAAGCCGACATCCGCCCCTGCGGCGGATGCTGACCTGCAACTGTTCCTGCTGACCGCTTCCGCGAAATGGCCAAGAGACACGGCCGTGAGCGTTGTCGACGCCCTTGGCAACGAACTCAAGCGCTACGGCCCGGCAACGGCGGAACAAGAGCTGAGGCTCGGCCAAGAGCTATTGCGTAAGGGAACGTTTTACCCATCGCTGTTGGCAGGCCTCAAGGCCCCGCAACGACATCGGCTGCTGGGCATCACATCCCAAGACTCGGCCAGCCACACTGCAGCGCTCGTGGAAATGCTAGCCAACGACGCCGAACGCTTGCGGCTGAATGTGTTTGAGCGGTTGTATGAGCGCACCGACATCAGCAGTGAACCGTTGGCGGCTGCGGTGAAGCAAGCGTTCCCCGAATTGCCGGGGGCGGTCGCCGATGAGTTGGTTCTCAATGCCGACGCCAGTGAGTGGCAACAGCTCGAAGCCGGCAAGCTGCCATTGCGCATCGACGAGGAGGCGCGGCGATACACGCAGGTGGTGAACTTGAATCGCGCGTATGAGGGGCTCTACCTGGATGCTCCGCGTGACTTGAGCACTGACCTGATAGTGCTCGACACCTTGGCCAGGCTGCCGGGTTGGCCGGAGGATGTGTTCTTCGAAATCACGGAGCAGAACGCGGCCTCCAGCGACAGGGCCCAGACGGGCCCGGCCGAAGCCCGGCACAAAGTGTCGTTCAAGGCGCTTGAGGCGCGTTACCGGGCGGTCGATGCCAATGGGCAATTGCTGGCAGAGTCCGCCTCGAACACCCGCGCGCATTATTTCCAGACGTTGTGGCAGAGCCTGCCTGCCCACGCAAGAAAGGCGCTGGGTGTAGAGAGAGACGAGTCGGGCGCGCAGTTGCGCCAGAAAATCACCACGTCGGCCCTGCAACAGCGTGACGATATCGCCCGTTTGGTGGCTGGGCAGTCGTGGCGGGCAGGTTATCGTTCGCCAATGGGATTGGCCGACCCTCGCGGTGAACCTGTGGTGGAGTTCAAGCAATCGACTCCCGCCTCCGCGATCGCCGAAGTGGCAGCGCTGCGACAGCGGGCCCGTGAACTGTACCCCTTGCACTCACTTGCGCGGATCGAAAGTTTTCTGATGACGCTGGGCGACGACGAGGTGCTGGCGACGCGATCCCTCGAAGCGCTCAGGCAGCAATACCTGAAGATGCGCAATACCCTGGAGCAGTGGATAAACAGCCAAACCCATTACCAGAAAGCGGATGACGCCCGGCACACGGTTCCCCGGCGCAGCAAAGCCCTGGCTGCGCAGGCGATCCTGCGGGCATGGCGCAAAGAGCCGGGAACCGTCGGGCAGCTCCCTGAAATATTCGACAGACTGACGTTCGATGCGCAGCCGCTGGGATCGCTGCCGACGATCATCGCAGACTTCAGGCACATCGGCGCACTGGAAATGAACAACGTCGGAGAGAGCGCGGGGCTGAATGCGTTTCTGAAAAACTTCCCGAACCTGCACACGCTGAGCCTGACCGGAAACGGCCTGACCCGGCTGCCCCTGGCGATCCATGACATGCCGCGCCTGACCCACCTGGACCTGAGTGACAACCAGATCGTCCTGACGGCAGAGGCAGCGGCCGCATTGGGTGCCAAAGAACATCTGCAATCGTTGAACCTGAGTTTCAACCCCGGCCTCAGGCGGCTGCCGTCCTTTGCTTCGATGCGCAACCTGCAGCATTTGGCCTTGCGCGGCAGCGGAATCGACGAATGGCCGACGGGCCTTGAAGAGCATCCGATGCTTCGGACCCTTGACCTGCGCGACAACCAGATCAAAGTGCTGGCGGACGCGATCTTCAAGGCGCGGACGGAGCTGAACCAAGGCACCAACATCGACGGCAATCCGTTGTCGGCCAAGGCGCTGGAGGATATTGCCCGATATCAGCAGTCCACCGGCGTCAATCTCGGCGTGATCACCGTCGACTATACCCATCCGCCCGTCGACCTGTTGCCCGACAGTGGTCCCGGCGCCCATTGGGAGAGCGGGCTGGCGCAGGAGGACATTGCGCAGATGCAGGCCGCATGGGCCTCGTTGTCGGCTTATCCACGTTCCCGGGACTTCTTCCTGGTGCTCGATCAGATGCGCGATTCGGCCGATGACGTGCGTGAGCATTCGAACCTGGCCGCTCGCGTCTGGAACCTGCTGCGGGCGGCCGCGGAAGATGACAGCTTGCGCAGCGAACTGTTTCGCATGGCACGGATCGGACGGGTCAGCGCCGATGAGGCCGGCAGTGTGTTCAATGATCTGGAGATCAGGGTGCTGGGCTATCGCGCCATGAGGGCGGCACGCACGGGCGAGCGATCGCTGGAGGGCGAACTGGTGCGGTTGCTGCGAGGGCTGTTTCGCCTGCAGGAACTGAAGAGGCAGGCTCAGATCGAGATCGGCCATCGCCTGCGCGACAACACCCTCAGCCGCCGGCAGGCGTCGGAACTGAGCCTGATCTATCGGGTCAGGCTGGCGCGCCGCCTGGAACTTTTGGCCCAGCCAAGTGCGATCGACACCGCGTTCGACGTCGACGTGACCGAGCAGCAACTGGACAAGGCTTACGCAGAAGTGGTCAAGGCGGAAAACTCACCCGCGTTGCTTGATCTGATCGATACCCAGCCTTTCTGGACGGAGTATCTGCATTCGACCCATCAAGAGCTGTTCTTCGGCGTGGAGGAACGCGCCGCCCAAGCGTTTGCCGAGCTGGAGACGCAAAACGATCTGTCGCGTGAGGCCGCGACGCAGAGGACGATGGCGATCGTGGACAATTTCCGCAATGAAAACCGGAGCCTGTACCAACGACTGACGCAAGAGGCGCTGGCTCGGCATCCGGGCCTGGCGCTGCCCGAACCGGCGACGGCCGGGCTCCGATGAACGCTCTTGCCCTCGTCGGCGCCTGAACGAACCGTGGTCCTGCCACGGTTTTTCTTTGCCCGGCGCTTGCGGGCGACAAGGAGAAAAATCCATTCGGTGCCGCTGACCGTTCCTACTTTCAAATCACATGCGTCGGGTTACGTTGCGCTATCTCCAGCACCGCAAAGGATTGCATTGCGACCATGACCGACAACAACGACGAATCCCTTTCCCTGAACCCTCCCGGCCCGGACATGCGCTCGGCGCTGAACGCCACGGTGGCGTCGGCGCTGCCCTTGACGCCGGAAGCCTTCGGCATCGCCCGGATCCGCGCCCGGTGGGGCGCCGACATCGACCCGCAGACCGCCCGGATGGTCACGCTCGACTACGACCGTGACTGGGATCAGGGCAAAAACGGCGTGCATCACGGCAAGGTGCGGCGTTCGCACACGCTCATCCGGGCCTTGCTGGACAATGACCAGACCGTGGCGGACGGCGCGTTCGGCGAAAACCTGTTCGGCCTGTATACCCCGCCGGACATCGGTCCGACCGTCGTGATCCAGGACGAAAGCGCAGCGGACGCGACGAATGAGCCGGGTTGGCTGCGCGACTACGAAGGCATCTACCGCCAGACCACGCCTCAGGTCTACGGCCCTGCCACGCAATTGCCCATCCGTGCGGCGGACTTCAAGCGATGGGTCTGGACCCTGGAGCTGCGCCCGCTGTACCAGGACTACCTGGACAGTGTCTGGCCGTCGGACAGGATCCTGTTGGCCGATGCTCCCTATCCCTTGAGAACCACCGTGAAAGCGGCCTTCATCATGAGTGCCTTTCTCCAGCGCAGAGAGCGCAGCCTGAGCCGTGAAGGGTTGGCGCTGGCGTTGCGTTGCGCCGGTCTGGCGCCGGATCTGCGCTGGAAAGATCTGACCTTCGCGCAATTGCAGGCAGCCACCCGGCCGGCGGAAGGGATCGAAACCGGGCGTCTGGCCATCTACCGCTATACGTCAAAGGACATCTGGTACTTCCATGACCGTGCCAGCCACCGGGTGCTTCTGCACATTCCCGGCAACTCGTCGCCGCTGCACGAATTCACGGACACCGGCCGGTTGCGCCAATGGCTCGCGGCTCAAGGCCGGACCGAAGGAGGACGGCGGGCATTGGGGACGCATTTTGCCGAGGACGACATCGAGGACGGGCTGTTCCACGCCGGTGTCCTGACCGCGCTGGACGGCATCGGGCTGTATCCGAAGGAGCACTGGCTGGGCCGGACGGCCGGATTCTTCAACAATGACGGTTACTGGAACCCCGACGACTACGTCGTGCTGGAGCCGTTCAAGGGACGCTGCGATCCGTTCGCCCAATGGGTGCTGACGATGAAACAGGACGCGCTGGCCAGTGCCGACGGCATCCGCGACGACGCCCAGGTCAATCGCGATGAACTCAGCGCCGTGGTCGAGCCGGTCGTGCAATGGATCAACCGTCTGGCGCCGTTGGCCTTGTTCGTGCCCGGGGGCGAGGGCGTGCTGGCGCTGGCGGGGCTGATCGATGCGGGCTATGGCCTCGATGCCGCCGTCAACGGCAGCTCCGCGCCAGCCCAGTCCGAAGGGCTGGCGCGCACGGTGTTCGGCCTGCTGAACGCGTTGCCGGTGGCCGGGGAGCTCGCGGCGGTGAAGAGTGAAGCGCGGGCCTTGCGGGCGTCGGAGGAGGGGGCTGCTGTCCTGCTGCCGGCCGGCAAGGTCTCCGGCGATGCATGGGTGCCTGCCGCCGCGCGCCTGGCTGCGCTGCGCGGACTGGGCGAGCCTGTCGCCGCCTTCACCGATGAGGTGCTGATGCAGATCGGCCGGGTGATCGACTGGAGCGATGAGGAGCGGCCGCTGACCGGCGACGGTTCGACACCGTTTCCTTTGCTGGCGGACGCCATCGACCGGTTCAGGCTTGAGCAGAGCATTGATCCGACGCTGGATCCCGCCGTGCGCACAGAGCAGTTCAACAGGCGCTACCGGGCGCTCCAGCGCTCGGAGCACGCGTGGGTGCGGTTGTGTCAGGAACAGTACCCGGGATTGCCCAAGGCGGCCATCGAACAGCTACTCGCACGCCTGGACATCGATGCCGCACGTCCTTTCGATCCGAATGAAGCCCGGCGTGCGCTCCGGGCGCTGGACGGCAAGGCCCGTCAGTACCAGGCCCATGCCCGCCTGGATCAGGCCTATGCGGGGCTGTACCTGCGCGCCGTGAACCATCCCGACACGGACAGGCTTGCGCTGCACACCCTGAGGCATCTGCCGGGCTGGCCATCGGGTGTGGCCGTGCAGGTACTGGACAGCTCGATCAGCGGTCGTGTGCTGGAGCGTGCCGGGGTGCCGGGCGGCCATGACATCCGCCGGTTGATCAAGGCAGGCAGCCGTTACCGCGCCAGTGATGGGGCACCGGATGAAGCCGGCGATCTGTACCGGGCCTTGTCTGCCGTGCTGACGGAACAGGAGCGTTCCTCGCTGGGCCTGGCCTCGGCGGATCCTGCCGGTGCCTTGCGCCTGAAGCTGGGCGAGCATGCGTTGCCCCGCGACGAACTGCAGCGGGGCCTGCGGCGAACGGACGCGGGCCTGGCGTTCGAGTCCTGGGGGCGGCTGGCGGGGGGCGGCTTTCCCACAACCCTTGAAGGGCGGAGCTTGACGGTCGAGGTGGATCGCCTGCAGGTCCAGGAACTCTATCCCGAGTTCGACGCTGCCCAGGCGGATGCCTGGCTGCTTCAGGCCGGCCCGCAGGCGCAGTCGACGCTGGCGGCGTTGCGCCTGGAGCTGGATCAGCTGAACCTCGACCTGAATGACTGGATCGGCCTGTCGGCGACCGACGTCGATGAAATGGACATCGACTTTCTGGCGCCGGGCGACGCCGAGGCGGCGCACATGCCTCCGGCGCAACTGGCCGAGCACAACCAGAACCTGCTGGAGGAAGCCATTGCCCAGGAACGCGTCATGCGCACCGAACTGGCCCAGGAGTTGATCGCCATCTGGCAGAAGCGGCCTCCCAGGGTCAATCGTGTGACGGCCGGTGAGCAGAGGGAGGTGTACCGTCTCGATCTGGATTTCGAGGACTATTTGCGCCTGCCGACCACCCCGGTCCGTTTCGGGGAAGTGTTCGAGCTGTCGATGCGAGGCTTGCATGTGATCGAGCAGGAAAGCCTGGACGGTTTCCTCGAGAGCTTCCCGAATCTGCGCACCTTGAACCTGGAAAGCGTGGACATCCGTCGCCTCAACGGCAACAACGTGCTGGAGGGGGCATTGCCGCCATCGATCCTGAGGATGCGCCATCTGACCCGGCTGAACCTGCGCTCGACCTTCCTGGAGCTCAAGGAGTCCACGGCCTCGCAGTTCCGGGAACTGACGCACCTGCAAGAGCTCGACCTGAGCGACAACCCGCTCACGGAGGCGCCGGTGGTGCTGGGGATGGGCGAACTGCGCGTCCTGAACCTGAGGAATGCCGCCATCACCCGATGTCCCGTCGGGATCCCGGAGCAGCCTCGCTTGGCCCTGCTGAACCTGGCCGAAAACCGGATCGAACGGGTGCCTGCGGCGGTGTTCAGCCAGGCCGTCTCGCGTCAGCGGGTCATGCTCTGGGGCAATCCGCTGTCCGACGAAGAGACGCTGGAAAGGGTCGTCGAACACCGCAGGCGCACCGGCATCAACCTGTGGCTCGATCCCTCCCGGGAGGAAAGCGGCGCAGAACCCTGGCTTGGGGAAGGCAATGAGGTGCTGAACCGGGCACGCCGGTCGATATGGGCGAGCGTGGCCGCGAAACCGTCCGGCCCGGATCTGCTGCGGATGGTGAGCGGTTTGAGCCTGACGGCGGACTTCCGGGTGGCCTATCGGGATCTTCAGGTGCGCGTATGGTTGCTCCTGGTGCAGGCCGATGCCAGCGATGAGCTGTGGGGATTGTTGAGCGGTTGGCTGGCGAGTGCGTTCGGCGATGCCGAGAACCCGTTCGTGGCGTTCGAGGCGTTGGAGGGCCGGGTGAAGTTCTACAGGGACTGGGTGGCGTCGGGGCGGCCTGTGCCGATGATCGGCTGAGCCGGTGGTGCGTCGTTGTCCTGCCCGCTTCGGTCAAAGCGGGCAGGACGGACGTTCAGCGGCGACGGAACAGCGGCAGCGGTTCGTCGGTGGCGGCCTGGTAGGTCACCGAGAAGTCCTTGAGGCTTTCCAGGGCTTCGTAGGGATCCTTGTCGGCGCGCAGCGCGTAGGCGTCGAAACCGCAGCGGCGCATGTAGAACAGCTGGTCGCGCAGCACGTCGCCGATCGCCCGCAGTTCGCCCTTGAAGCCGTAGCGGTCACGCAGCAGGCGGGCGTTGGAGTAGTTGCGCCCGTCCGTGAAGGCCGGGAAGTTCAGGGCGATGACCTGGAACTGGTCCACGTCGTCGCCGATCTCCTCGGCTTCTTCGTCCGCGTCCAGCCAGACGCCCAGGCCGCCGTCGCGGGCCTTGAGCGCATGGGCGTGGTCACGCCACAGGGCCAGCGGCACGATCAGGTCGTCGCAGTTGGAGATGCCGTCGAGGGTCGAGTCCTTGGGCAGCAGGTGCCAGGTTTCGTCGATGACCTCGTTGTTCTTAATGATTCGCTGCATAGACGCGTTCCTTGAAGAGGTCGATGCCGATACGCTGGTAGGTGTCGATGAAACGCTCGTCTTCGGTGCGCTGTTCCACGTACACGTCGATCAGCTTGGAGATCACGTCGGGCATGTCTTCCTGGGCGAAGGACGGGCCGAGGATCTTGCCCAGGCTGGCGTCGCGGCTGGCGCTGCCGCCGAGGGACACCTGATAGAACTCTTCGCCTTTCTTGTCCACCCCGAGGATGCCGATGTGGCCGACGTGGTGGTGGCCGCAGGCGTTCATGCAACCGGAGATGTTCAGGTCCAGCTCGCCGATGTCGAACAGGTAGTCCAGGTCGTCGAAACGGCGCTGGATCGATTCGGCGATCGGGATCGACTTGGCGTTGGCCAGGGAGCAGAAGTCGCCGCCCGGGCAGCAGATGATGTCGGTCAGCAGACCGATGTTCGGCGTGGCGAATCCTTGCTCGCGCAGCTCGCCCCACAGGGTGAACAGCTGGCTCTGCTCGACGTCGGCCAGGATGATGTTCTGCTCGTGGGAGGTGCGCAGCTGGCCGTAGCTGTAGCGCTCGGCCAGGTCGGCGACGGCGTCGAGCTGCTTGTCGGTGATGTCGCCCGGCGCGACGCCGGTCGGTTTCAGCGACAGGGTGACGGCCACATAGCCCGGCTTCTTGTGGGCCAGGGTGTTGCGGGTGCGCCAGCGGGCGAAGCCCGGGTGCTCCTTGTCGAGCGCGGCCAGTTCGGCGGCCTGGTCGTCCAGGGCCTTGTAGTCCGGGTCGACGAAGTGTTTGGCGACGCGATGCACTTCGGCTTCGGTCAGGGTGGTCTGGCCGCCGCGCAGGTGCTGCATTTCGGCTTCGACCTTTTCGGCGAAGACCTCAGGGGTCAGCGCCTTGACGAGGATCTTGATCCGCGCCTTGTATTTGTTGTCGCGACGGCCGTAGCGGTTGTAGACCCGCAGGATGGCGTCGAGGTAGCTCAGCAGGTCCTGCCACGGCAGGAACTCGTTGATGAACGCCCCGACCACCGGAGTACGGCCCAGGCCGCCGCCCACCAGCACGCGGAAGCCCAGCTCGCCGGCGGCGTTGTGCACCGGCTCAAGGCCGATGTCGTGGACTTCGATGGCGGCGCGGTCGGAGGTCGAACCATTGACGGCGATCTTGAACTTGCGCGGCAGGTAGGCGAATTCCGGGTGGAACGTGGTCCACTGGCGGACGATCTCGCACCACGGGCGCGGGTCGATCAGTTCGTCGAAGGCGACGCCGGCGAACTGGTCGGTGGTGACGTTGCGCAGGCAGTTGCCGCTGGTCTGGATCGCGTGCATCTGCACGGTGGCCAGTTCGGCGAGGATGTCCGGGATGTCTTCCACCGCCGGCCAGTTGAACTGCACGTTCTGCCGGGTGCTGATGTGGGCGTAGCCCTTGTCGTAGTCGCGGGCGATCTTGGCCATCATGCGCACCTGACGCGAGGTCAGCTGGCCGTAAGGCACCGCCACCCGCAGCATCGGGGCGAAACGCTGGATGTACAGGCCGTTCTGCAGGCGCAGCGGCCGGAATTCCTCTTCGCTCAGCTCACCTGCCAGATAGCGTCGGGTCTGATCACGGAACTGCTTGACGCGGTCCTCGATGATCCGCTGATCGTATTCGTCGTATACGTACATATAAGTCCTGTTCTCAGGCTTGGGCCACTCGGAAAACGCTGCTTTTGTTTGCTTGCTTGAGACCGAGGGATGCTCTGCAATTCTGCGCGCACGGCCGCGCACTCCCAACGGAGCCGGGGCAATATACCCGTTTGCGTTTATGCGCAAAAGTGATGTTTGAGTATATGTAAAGAACCAAATCGCCTAACAGGGGCGGGTATCCGCTAACCCACATTTGTCGTGCGGACAATCATCGTCTTAACTGTGGTCGAGTCTTCTGCAATCACCGACAAAACCGACAAGAGGCGATGCAATGAGCAACCCAACCAAAGCAAGGAAGAGCGACAGCACCGTTGATGCCTGGGCCATTCTGTTCCTGATCATTCTGGTCGTGGGCACGGCGGTGTTCTGGGTCAGTCATCAATAAGCGACCCGTCCGGGCCCGCTACCGACGGTTGTCGGACAAATTGCAGGATCAAGCGCCAGTGGCCGGTTGATCGAAGGCTATAATGCGCCGCCGTTTTTCCTATGGGCCCGGATGTTTCATGTTGAAGATTCTCCACCTCAGCCTGCTGCTGTTCGGCGCGGTTTTCGGATCCTGCGCGCGGGCGGAATCGGTGCTGTTCCTCAATCCGGGCACGGAACAGGAAGCCTTCTGGGTAAGCTATTCGCAATTCATGCAGGCCGCCGCCCGGGATCTGGGCATCGACCTTGAGATCGTCTATTCCCAACGCCTTCCCGAACAGACCCTGGCCCAGGCACGGCTGGCGCTGCAGGGCACCCGCCGTCCGGATTACCTGATGTTCGCCAACGAGCAGTACGTGGCGCCGCAGATCTTGCGCATGGCGTACAACAGCGGCGTGAAGCTGTTCATGGTCAACGCTGCCTTGACCCCCAATCAGCAAAGCCTGGTGGGCGAGCGCGCCGACCGGATCGGCAGCCTGGTGCCCAACGACGAGGAGGGCGGCTACCTGATGATGAACGAGCTGATCCGCCTGCATCCGGCGGTGGCGCCCGGTGAGGAGATCGAGTTGCTGGCGTTCTCCGGGCTCAAGATCACGCCGTCGGCGCAACTGCGTGAAAGCGGCATGCAGCGGGCGCTGGCCGAGCATCCCCAGGTACGGCTGCGCCAACTGGTCTACAGCGGCTGGACACGCCAGCGCGCCTACGAGCAGGCCAAGCAGTTGCAGGCGCGCTACCCGAAGGTGTCGCTGGTGTGGTCGGCCAATGACGAAATGGCGTTCGGCGCGATGCAGGCCTTCGCCGAAGCGGGCAAGGTGCCGGGCAAAGACGTGCTGTTCAGTGCGGTCAATACTTCGCCTGCGGCCTTGCAGGCGTTGCTCGACGGTCGTCTGAGCGCGTTGCTCGGCGGGCATTTCACCTTGGGCGGCTGGGCGCTGGTGGAATTGCACGACCATGCGCAGGGCGTGAACCTGGATCGGTACGGCGGACGCGACCGGCAGATCCCGCTGATGCAGTTGATCGACAAGGCCCAGGCCCGGCAGATGCTGGCCATGGGCAATTCGCCGGACTACGGCGTGCCGTTCCGCAAGCTGTCGGCCAAGGGGCGGCCGGCGTCCTACCGTTACCCCTTCAGCCTGCAGACATTGATGCACTGATCCGCGTCAGACCCCCGCCAGATGCACCACCAGCTTGACGATGGCGAACAGCGTCAGCGCGAACAGCGCCGTAAAGGCAATGCCGAGGATCACGAAGTGGCTGGGCTTGCCGTGGGTGAAGTCCCGGGCGCGGTTCTTCCCGCTCTGCACCCCGAACGCGGCGGCCATGACGCTGTGCACCATCTGCCAGAAGGTCGGTGGCTTGTTGTCGACTGGATCGTCCATAAATCCCCCGTCTGTGTGTTTGCCCTTTGAGCATAGCCAATCCTGCTCCCGTTGCCTGGAGCCTTGGCCGAGCCCGCACGGCGCGGGGACGATGCGGGGGAGGGAAGCCCGGAGAGGCCGGCCCTTGCGCCTTGGGCGGGCACAAGGGCGGCGAGGCCGGTCTCAGTCGTCGTAGCCCAGGTTCGGCGCCAGCCAGCGCTCGGTGACGCTCAGTTCCTGGCCCTTGCGCGAGGTGTAGCTCTGCACCTGATCCTTGTCGACCTTGCCCACGGCGAAGTACTGCGCCTGCGGGTGGGCGAAGTACCAGCCGCTGACCGCCGCCGCCGGGAACATCGCGTAGTGCTCGGTGAGGAACACGCCGCTGCGGCCGGCGCGCATCTCGCTGGACTCGGGGTCGAGCAGGGCGAACAGCGTGGCCTTCTCGGTGTGGTCCGGGCAGGCCGGGTAGCCCGGTGCCGGACGGATGCCGGAGTACTGCTCCTTGATCAGCGCTTCGTTGTCCAGGGCTTCGTCCTTGGCGTAGCCCCAGTGCTCCTTGCGCACCTGTTCGTGGAGCCATTCGGCGCAGGCCTCGGCCAGGCGGTCGGCCAGGGCCTTGACCATGATCGCGTTGTAGTCGTCGCCGGCGTCCTGGTAGGCCTTGGCCACTTCCTCGGCGCCGATGCCGGCGGTGGTGATGAAGCCGCCCACGTAGTCGGTCACGTCGCTGTCCTTCGGCGCGACGAAGTCGGCCAGGGAGAAGTTCGGCTTGCCGTCGGTCTTGATCGCCTGCTGGCGCAGGTGGTGCAGGCGGGCCAGCGGCTTGCCGTCGTCGCCGTACAGCTCGATGTCGTCGTCATGCACCTGGTTGGCCGGCCAGAAGCCGAACACCGCGCGGGCGCTGATCAGCTTCTCGTCGATCAGTTTGCTCAGCATTTCCCGGGCGTCCTTGTACAGCACGGTGGCGGCCTCGCCGACCACTTCGTCCTCAAGGATGCGCGGGAACTTGCCGGCCAGGTCCCAGGAGATGAAGAACGGCGTCCAGTCGATGTATTCGGCCAGCACGTTCAGGTCGATGTCGTCCAGCACTCGGGTACCGGTGAAGGTCGGCTTGACCGGCGCGTAGGCGGCCCAGTCGAACTGCGGTTTCTTGGCGATGGCGGCCGCGTAGCTCAGGCGCTCGGTGCGGGCGCTGCGGTTGGCGGTGCGCTCGCGCACGTCGACGTATTCGGCGCGGGTCTTCTCGACGAAGCCGGCCTTCAGCTCTTTGGACAGCAGCTGGGTGGCGACGCCCACCGCGCGGGAGGCGTCGGTGACGTAGACCACGGCATCGTTGCTGTACTTGGGCTCGATCTTCACGGCGGTGTGCGCCTTGGAGGTGGTGGCGCCGCCGATCATCAGCGGCAGGTGGAAGTCCTGGCGCTGCATCTCGCGGGCCACGTGCACCATTTCGTCCAGCGACGGGGTGATCAGGCCGGAGAGACCGATGATGTCGCACTTCTCGTCGCGGGCCACCTGGAGGATCTTCTCCGCCGGCACCATCACGCCCAGGTCGACGATGTCGTAGCCGTTGCAGCCCAGCACCACGCCGACGATGTTCTTGCCGATGTCGTGCACGTCGCCCTTCACGGTGGCCATCAGGATCTTGCCCTTGGCCTCCGGCTTGTCGCCTTTTTCCAGCTCGATGAACGGGATCAGGTGAGCCACGGCCTGCTTCATCACGCGGGCGGACTTCACCACCTGCGGCAGGAACATCTTACCGGCGCCGAACAGGTCGCCGACGATGTTCATGCCCGCCATCAGCGGGCCTTCGATGACCTCGATCGGCCGGGCGAACGACAGGCGCGACTCTTCGGTGTCTTCGACGATGTGGGTGGTGATGCCCTTGACCAGCGCGTGTTCCAGACGCTTGTTGACGTCCCAGCTGCGCCACTCTTCGGTTTCGGCTTCCTTGACGCTGCCGTCGCCCTTGAACTTGTCGGCGATGGCGAGCAGGGCGTCGGTGGCGTCGCCGTTGCGGTTGAGGATCACGTCCTCGACGGCGTCGCGCAGCTCCTGCGGGATCTGGTCGTAGATCTCCAGCTGGCCGGCGTTGACGATGCCCATGGTCAGGCCCGCACGGATCGCGTACAGCAGGAACACCGAGTGGATGGCCTCGCGCACCGGGTTGTTGCCGCGGAACGAGAACGACACGTTGGACACGCCGCCGGAGCTCAGGGCGTACGGCAGCTCGTCGCGGATGTAGGCGCAGGCGTTGATGAAATCGACGGCGTAGTTGTTGTGCTCTTCGATGCCGGTGGCGACGGCGAAGATGTTCGGGTCGAAGATGATGTCTTCCGGCGGGAAGCCGACTTCGTTGACCAGGATGTCGTAGGAGCGCTTGCAGATTTCCTTCTTGCGCGCCTCGGTGTCGGCCTGGCCGACCTCGTCGAACGCCATCACCACCACGGCGGCGCCGTAGCGCTTGCACAGCTTGGCGTGGTGGATGAACTGCTCGACGCCTTCTTTCATGCTGATCGAGTTGACGATGCCCTTGCCCTGGATGCACTTGAGGCCGGCTTCGATCACGTCCCACTTGGAGGAGTCGATCATGATCGGGACGCGGGAGATGTCCGGCTCGCCGGCGATCAGATTGAGGAAGGTCACCATGGCCTTCTTCGAATCGAGCATGCCCTCGTCCATGTTGATGTCGATCACCTGGGCGCCGGCCTCGACCTGCTGCAGGGCGACTTCCAGGGCTTCGGTGTAGTTGTCCTCGCGGATCAGGCGGGCGAACTTGGCCGAGCCGGTGATGTTGGTGCGCTCGCCCACGTTGACGAACAGCGAGCTGCGGTCGATGGTGAACGGCTCCAGGCCCGACAGGCGGCAGGCCTTGGGGATGTCCGGGATCTGCCGCGGCGCGTAGCCGGCCACGGCCTTGGCGATGGCTTCGATGTGCCCCGGCGTGGTGCCGCAGCAGCCGCCGACGATGTTGAGGAAGCCGCTCTGGGCGAATTCTTCGATGACTTTGGCGGTGTCCGCCGGCAGTTCGTCGTATTCGCCGAATTCGTTCGGCAGGCCGGCGTTCGGGTGCGCCGAGACGTGGGTGCTGGCCTTGTCCGACAGCTCTTCCAGGTACGGGCGCAGCTCGCGGGCGCCGAGGGCGCAGTTCAGGCCGACGGAAATCGGCTTGGCGTGAGCCACGGAGTTCCAGAACGCTTCGGTGGTCTGGCCCGACAGGGTGCGGCCGGAGGCGTCGGTGATGGTGCCGGAGATCATGATCGGCAGTTCGAGGTTCAGTTCCTCGAACACCCCTTGCACGGCGAAGATCGCGGCCTTGGCGTTGAGGGTGTCGAAGATGGTCTCGATCAGGATCAGGTCGGCGCCGCCCTCGATCAGGCCTTTGGTGGCCTCGGTGTAGTTCTCCACCAGTTCATCGAAGGTGACGTTGCGGTAGCCGGGGTTGTTCACGTCGGGCGACAGCGAGCAGGTGCGGCTGGTCGGGCCGAGGACGCCGGCGACGAAGCGCGGCTTGGCCGGGTTCTCCAGGGTTTTCGCGTCGGCCACCTTGCGGGCCAGGCGGGCGCCTTCTACGTTGAGTTCGTAGACCAGCTCTTCCATGCCGTAGTCGGCCATGGAAATCCGGGTGGCGTTGAAGGTGTTGGTCTCCAGGATGTCGGCGCCGGCATCCAGGTAGGCCTTTTCGATGCCGCCGATCACGTCGGGGCGGGTCAGCACCAGCAGGTCGTTGTTGCCCTTGACGTCGCTCGGCCAGTCGGCGAAGCGCTTGCCGCGGTAATCCTGCTCTTCGAGCTTGTAGCTCTGGATCATCGTGCCCATGCCGCCGTCAAGTATCAGGATGCGCTCTTTGAGAGCTTGCTTGAGGGCCTGGAGGCGGACGCTGCGATCGGACATTGGGACTACTCGAAAAGACCATGACGAAGGGCCGGAATCATAACAAACCTGCGCGGATTTAGAGCAGGCGGCGCATTTGCATGAATATCGCTCATGTTGGAGCGGGCGTACCGGCGGTAGAATCGCGCGGTTTTCTTCAGGATCGGAATCAGGGATATGTTGAACCGCGTCATCGGCACCGTGTTGCTGCTTTTAAGCTTTGGCGCGGGGGCGCAGGGGACGGCCATTTCCTACACCCGCGACATCCAGCCGATCTTCACCGAGAAGTGCGTGGCCTGCCACGCCTGCTACGACTCCGCCTGCCAACTGAACCTGGGCAGCGGCGAGGGCGCGGCCCGCGGCGCCAGCAAGATGCCGGTCTACGACGGCGAACGCACCCAGGCCGCGCCGACCACCCGGCTGTTCTATGACGCCTTCGGCAAACGGCAATGGCAGGAGAAGGGCTTCTATTCGGTGCTCGACGCCCAGGGCAGCCAGGCCGCGCTGATGGCGCGCATGCTGGAGCTGGGCCACAAGACGCCCCTGCAACCTAACGCCAAGCTGCCCGAAGACATCGTGCTCGGCCTGCAGCGCGAGAACCTCTGCGCCATGCCCGCCGAGTTCGAGGGTTATGCCCAAAGCCATCCGACCGAAGGCATGCCGCTGGCCGTGACCGGCCTGACCCAGCAGCAGTACCAGACGCTGCAGCGCTGGCTGGCGTCCGGTGCGCCCATCGACGAGCAAGGGCTGACGCCCAGCGCCAAAGAGGCGATGCAGGTCGTGCAGTGGGAAAACCTGCTCAACACCCCCGGCGCCCGGCAGAGCCTGGTGGGGCGGTGGCTGTTCGAGCACTGGTTCCTGGCGCACATCTACTTCAAGGACGGCGAGCCGGGTCACTTCTTCCAGTGGGTGCGTTCGCGCACGCCGACCGGCCAGCCGATCGACCTGATCGACACCCGTCGCCCCAACGACGACCCGGGCACTCAGGTGTACTACCGCCTGTGGCCGGTGCAGGGGGTGATCGTGCACAAGACCCACATCACCTATCCGCTGAGCGCGGTCAAGCTGGCGCGGGTCAAGAGCCTGTTCTACAACGGCAAGTGGCAGGTGCATGCCTTGCCGGGCTACGGGCCCCAGAGCCGGGCCAACCCGTTCGCCACCTTCGAGGCGATCCCGGCCCAGGCGCGCTACCAGTTCATGCTCGACAACGCCGAGTACTTCGTGCGCACCTTCATCCGCGGGCCGGTGTGCCGCGGGCAGATTGCGACCGACGTGATCCGCGACAACTTCTGGGCGCTGTTCCAGGCCCCGGAACACGACCTGTACATCACCGACCCGAACTACCGCGGCCAGGCCACGCCGTTGCTGGCGATGCCGGGGCAGAACGACGACGTCGGCAGCGTGCTGAGCCTCTGGCACGACTACCGCAACAAGCGCAACCAGTACGAAGCCCTGCGCCGCGACAGCTACGCCGAAATGCCTGCGCCGAGCTGGTCCACGCTGTGGGCCGGCAACGACAACGCGCTGCTGAGCATTTTCCGTCACTTCGACAGCGCTTCGGTCACCAAGGGCCTGATCGGCGAAGTGCCGCAGACGATGTGGCTGTTCGACTTCCCGTTGCTCGAGCGCACCTATTACCAGTTGGCGGTCAACTTCGATGTGTTCGGCAACGTCTCCCATCAGGCGCAGACGCGCCTGTACTTCGACCTGATCCGCAACGGCGCCGAGCAGAACTTCCTGCGCCTGATGCCCGCCGACTCCCGCGAGGGCTACCTGGACGATTGGTATCAGAGCAGCGGCCAGTTCAAGATGTGGCTCGACTACGAGGCCATCGACGACGACAAGCCGACCGCGCTGAAGCTCGACGCCAAGGACCCGAAACGCGATTTCGCCCGCCAGTTGCTGGCCCGCTACGGTGACCTGAACGCCCGTCCCGACCCGATCAACCGCTGCGAGGACGCCTATTGCTCGCGGCCGAACATCGACCCGGCCCTGCAGAACGCCGAGCAGGCCCTGAGCCGCCTGGCATCGCGCCCGGCCGCCGGGCTCAAGGTGATCGATCAGTTGCCGGAAGCGACCCTGCTGCGCGTCGAGACCGCCAGCGGCAAGCGCGAGGTCTACAGCCTGCTGCGCAACCGGGCCCACAGCAACGTGGCGTTCCTGCTCGGCGAATCGCTGCGCTACCAGCCGGGGCTCGACACCCTGACGATCTACCCGGGCGTGCTCACCAGCTATCCGAACTTCATGTTCAACCTGCCGGCGGACCAGGTGCCGGCATTCGTCGATGCGATGGAGGGCGCGAAGGATCAGGAGCAGTTCGAGAAAATCGTCGAACGCTGGGGCATCCGCCGCAGCCATCCGCAATTCTGGTTCTATTTCCATGACCTGAGCCGCTACATCCACGATACGGATCCGGTGGAAGAGGGCGTGCTGGACATGAACCGCTACGAGAACCTCTGAAGCGGCGATGTCGCCACCCATCCTGCGGGAGCCACTGGAGGCTCCCGCAGGGTAGGGGCTGCCACCCGGCGATTTGCGAACTATTCCTACGTAAATACTAGGACTTTGTCCCGGGCGCCGATTGGCGTAAACTCCGCCCAAGCCTGCGAGGAGTTTCCATGACCGCTATCACCATCACCGACGCCGCCCACGATTATCTGGCTGATCTGCTTTCCAAGCAGAACACCCCGGGCATCGGCATCCGCATCTTCATCACCCAGCCTGGCACCCAGTACGCCGAAACCTGCATTGCCTACTGCAAGCCGGGCGAAGAAAAACCCGAAGACAAGGCGCTGGGGCTCAAGAGCTTCACCGCGTACATCGATTCGTTCAGCGAAGCGTTCCTCGACGATGCCGTCGTCGACTACGCCACCGACCGCATGGGCGGCCAGCTGACCATCAAGGCACCGAACGCCAAGGTGCCGATGGTCAACGAAGACAGCCCGATCAACGAGCGCATCAACTACTACCTGCAAACCGAGATCAACCCGGGGCTGGCCAGCCACGGCGGCCAGGTCAGCCTGATCGACGTGGTCGACGACGGCATCGCCGTGCTGCAGTTCGGCGGCGGCTGCCAGGGCTGCGGCCAGGCGGACGTGACCTTGAAGGAAGGCATCGAGCGCACCCTGCTCGAACGCATTCCGGAGCTCAAGGGCGTTCGCGACGTGACCGACCACACGCAGAAAGAAAACGCCTACTACTAAGGCGTTCCCTGCGGACACAAAAAAAACGGCGCCCCGTGAGCGCCGTTTTTTTATGGGTGAACATCACGGATGCCATCACCGGCAGGCTGGCCGCTAAGGCCGATACAAATGCGCATGCCCCGCACGGTACAGCGACGATTCGCTGAAATGGTCGCTGCCCAGCACCCGCCCCACGATGATCAACGCCGTACGCCTGAAGCCCTTGGCGGTCACCTTCGCGGAGATGTCCTCCAGCGTCCCCATCACCCAGTCCTGATCCGGCCAGCTCGCCCGGTGAACCACCGCGATCGGGCAGTCCGCGCCGTAGTGCGGCAGCAGTTCGCCGACGATCTTCTCCAGATGATTGACCCCCAGATGAATGGCCATGGTCGCGCCGTGCTGCGCCAGGCTGCCGAACTCCTCGCCGGCGGGCATCGCGGTCTTGTCCGCGTAACGGGTCAGGATCACGGTCTGCGACACGTCCGGCAGGGTCAGCTCGGCCTCCAGCAGCGCAGCGCATGCCGCCGTGGCGGTCACGCCGGGGATGATCTCGAATGCAATGCCCAGCTCGCGCAGGCAGCGGATCTGCTCACCGATGGCGCCGTACAGGCTCGGGTCGCCGGAATGCACCCGGGCGACGTCCTGGCCATTGGCGTGGGCGGTCTTGATCAGGTCGATGATCTGTTCCAGGTGCAGTTCGGCGCTGTTCACCACGCTGACCGCCTGATGCCCCTCCAGCACCGCCGCCGGCACCAGCGAGCCTGCATAGATGATCACCGGGCAACTGCGGATCAGCCGTTGGCCTTTGACGGTGATCAATTCGGGATCGCCGGGGCCGGCGCCGATGAAGTAGACGGTCATTGTTCCATCCTGAAAAAGGGAGCGGTGCAGGGCGTCATGAGCCTCCCGCATGAGCGTTGTTCATGATCGAAAGCGGGGATTATCGGGAATTCAGGCCGCGCCGGCCAATGCCAATGTGGCCTGGGCGTACTTTTGCCGCGGAATCAGCAGCTTTGCCGGCGCCTGGATCAGTTGCTCGGCCAGCGCCAGGGCGGCGCTTTCCGCCACGCCGTAGCAGCCGGTGCGCTCGAAGGCGATCTGCGACTGGTGGCTCAGGCGCGGCCGGTAACCGGCCAGTTCCGCGCTGCTGAAGTACAGCAAGGGCAGCGCCAGTTGCGCGGCCAGTTCCCGCAAGCCGGGCTCATCGCGCTTGAGGTCGATGCTGGCGAGCGCCTTGACCGCCGCCAGTTCGATGCGATGTGCCTGCAGGGCCTGGTCGAGCAAGGCCCGCAGGGTGGCGGCCGGGCAGCCGCGCTGGCAGCCCAGGCCGACCACCAGGGCCGGCGCTGCGCCGTCCGCAGTCATGCGTGGTGTTGGCCTTCGCCGTTGCGGCGGAACAGCCACGCGCTGATCAGCCCCAGGGCCAGCCAGAACGCAACGTTGGTCAGCTGCGAGGCGATCTTGAACTGCGCTTCCAGCGCCTCCGGCGCCAGCATCGAGTGCACTTCCGGTTGCGGTGCGCCGATCACGTGGGGCACGGCGAGGATGGCCGCGCCGAAGATCTTCATCAGCCAGTTCCGGCTGAAGGCGATCAGGGCCAGGCCCACGGCGGTGGACGCCGCGGTGCCGATCCACCACGTCTGCCGCGAGGCCAGGTCGGCGGCGGCGGTGCCGGGCAGTTCGGGCGGCAGGCCAAGGGTCGGCGCCAGCACGAAGGTGGCGTAGCCGGCCAGGCCCCAGAGCAGGCCCTGTGCGGTCTTGGTCGGTGCGCGCAGGGTATAGAGGCCGGCGAGCATCAGGGCGAAGCCCACGGCCACCACCAGGTTGCCGCCGGTGGTCGACAGCACGCGCTGCCAGCCGTCTTCCGGCTCCCAGGCTTCGGCGTCATGGGTGTGGGCCGGGGTGCCGGCGGCGTGTTCGTGGACTTCGGCCGCAGGTTCAGCCTTCTCGTAGGTCTCGGCCTGCAGAATCAGCGGGGAGACCCAGAAGCTTTGCAGCAGGGTGAGCAGCAGGGCGGCCAGCAGGCCGGTGAACCCGGCGGTCCGGGCAATGCGCTTGATCATGTCGGCAGGTCTCAGTGGCACGGGAACGCGGCGCTGTGGCGGGTATCGTGGGCGGCGTTGTGCACCGCTTCGATGTGCGAGAACCCGGCGAAGTAGACGAGGCAGGCCCCCAGGATCGACGCGCAGACGGCGGCGGTCAGGCGTTGGCTCAGGGTAGTGGTGCCGGCGGAGCTCTTGTCAGTGCTGCCGGTGCTGGTGATGATCGACATGGCGCTTCCCTCTGTGGTGTCAGCGGGTGAATAGAGCGCATGGAAACCCTGCGGGACGGGCACGCAGGGTTCGAACAGCGCCCGCCCACCGCGGGTTTGTTATGTTCAG
The DNA here is from genome assembly GCF_002113595.1 of Pseudomonas sp. B3(2017). Lineage (NCBI taxonomy): Bacteria > Pseudomonadati > Pseudomonadota > Gammaproteobacteria > Pseudomonadales > Pseudomonadaceae > Pseudomonas > Pseudomonas sp. B3(2017). The sequence continues at coordinate 92,506 of NZ_NEIU01000009.1, read as the reverse complement.
CGGCGCAGGTGCGCGCTGTGTGTTGCGGGCCGGTCTCCGGGCTCGCGAGGGGTCGGCGTCGGCCGACCTGCAAGCGTCACCTTCCCATGCCGCAGGCACAGTGGATCTGACGCTTCGCTCGCTTACCGTTGCGGGGGCAGCACCGGACTGACATGGCCTTGAAGTAAAGCACATGATTCACCGGTTTCCCGTTTCACCCTGTGAAGGGCACCCGTAACAAGTTGTGTAGGAGAGCATGGGCGCACGATCCGAGTCAATCGACGGCTAACGCATGGCCAGCAGAACGTAGGCGCCCAGCGCGATCAGAAAGGCGTAGTAGGACTTCATGCGCGTCAGGCCCAGCAGCCAGGCCAGCGCCACAGGCCCGATCCACAGGTGCGCCGACGGCTGCTGGCCGGCCAACGGTTGCAGCGAACCGGCCAGCAGGCTGATCAGCATCGCCACGGAAGTGTATTTGCCCAGCCGGTCGATGAACGCCCGGGCCCCGCCGGACAAACGTTCGACATCCACCGCCAGCGGCAGCAGCCGGCAGGTGGCGGACACCAGCGCGCAAATCAGCACATACAGCCAGAACACACTAGGCTCGATCATAGGCGTAACTCGTCAGGACGGTCACCGCGAGCACCGCCATCAGGCTGATGTCCCCCAGCCACAGCAGGCTGGCCGCCGCGGCGAGCCCGGCGATCCATTGCGCGTGCAGGCTATGCCGGTCGCGAGCCATCTTGCCCAGCGAAGCGCTGATGAAAATGGCGATCACCACGCTGACATGCTCCATCAGCCCGTTGGCGGCCAGGCTGGCGAAGCCGTAGCCGGCGGCGGTGCCGAGCAGGGCGGCGGCGTACAGCGCAAAGCACACGGTGTTGGCGTAGGGGCGGCTGACCGGCCCTTGTTCCTTGCGGATCGACATCAGGGTGAAGGCCGCGTTGGCCATCACCGCCAAGGCCGGGACAAAGGACCTGACGGAGCCTTTGAGGCTGGATTTGAGGCTCAGGGTGAAGACCAGAAAGCGCAAGTTGATGCTCAGCGCCGAGACCAGTACCCCGAAGGCGTTCAGCAGGTGCGCCGGCGTCTCCAGCAATGTCAGCTGCAGCGGCGAGGCCATCACCGTGCCGCTGAACACCACCATCGACGGCAGATCCAGGCCGTGACGCCGGCCGAGCATGCCGATCAGGGTGAAGGTCAGCAGCAGCGAGAACACGAACGGCAACGCATCGCGCAGGCCGGTCGTGATCTCGCTGTGGGTGGCCGGTTCGGCCAGCGCGGACTCAGCCGGCATGGGCGCTCTGCCGTGCGCCCGCCAGCAGGCCTTCGACACCGTCCTTGTAGGCCAGCGCCTTCTCCAGGTAGTACTCGGTGGAGAAGCGCGGGATGAACTCCTCGACCACCGCCACGCCGCGGTAGCCGTTGACGGCGAAGCGGTTGAGCACATCGCTCAGGCGCAGGTTGCCTTCACCGATGGGCAGGTGCTGGTGGTGGGTGTCGTTGAGGTCGGCGATGTGCAGGTGACGGGTCACCGGGGCCAGCTCGGCGATGGCCTGGAACAGGCTGTCGCCGTAGGGCATCAGCGAGCACAGGTGCGTCACGTCGATGGTCACGAAGCAGCCGGTCTCGCGGTGGAAGCGCAAGTGCTCGCCGACGCTGAACACCGGGAACTTCGGTCGCTGGCCGCCCATGTTCTCCAGGCACAGGTCGATGCCACGGGTGTCGACGCGCTGTTTGACCTCGTTGATCGCCACGATCAGGTTGTTCAGCAGTTCGGTGTTCTCCAACTGGTCCTTGTAGCCCGGATGGAACGTCACGCTGGTGGCGCGGGCCTGGCGCGAGAAGTCCACGGCGGCGCTCAGGCAGTCCACCGCCTGACCCCGTTCGACCGGATCGGGCGAGCACAGGTTGTACTGGCGGCCCCACCAGCCGGCGTGCACCGTCAGGGTGATGCCGTTCTGCTCGGTGAAGGCGCGGACTTGCCGCGCCAGTTCGCTGCGCTCCTCGGCGCTGAGCGACCAGAACACGGTCTCGGCGTCTTCGCCGATCTCGAACTCCACGGCCTTGAAATGCCTGGAGAGGTCGGTGATCGACCCGAGAATGTCCGCCGGGTTGTCGTACACGTTGGTGGAAAAGGAGATCAGCGGGAAGTTCGGGCTGATCGGGCCGTCGATGTGGAACAGGGTCTCTTGGGTGCTCATTGCGCCAGTCCTTGGGTGGTGAAACGAGGGTGGGAGATCGCGGCGCTGAAGACGTTCGGGTCGTCTTCGGCGGCGCAGGCCAGCAGCACGTAGCCGTGCCGGTCGGCGGAACGGCGGATGGGCCGGCCGAATTTGCCCTGGTCGAGCGTCGCGCGCAGGGCGAAGGGGTGCCGCAGCAGTTGGTCGCGCAGGTGTTCGGGGTCGGTCGTGCCGTCGGTCTCGATGTAGCGGATCGCCATTTGCACGAAGGCCTGCTCGGGGGCCGGCAGGTCGGTGCCGGTCATCGCCGCGAGGGTGCTGGCCGCCAGGTGCACGCCGGTGGTTTTCCAGACCATCTCCCAGATCTGGTCGCCGCCGAAGCGGGTCTGGGTCTCGATGAAATGCAGGCGCGATCCGTCGAGCTTGACCTCGGTGTGCGCCGGCCCCCAGCGGTTGCCCATGCGTTCGAGCAGCCACAGCACCGCGTCTTCGATCAGGGTGCGGCTGGCATCGTCCAGCGCGGCCGGAAAGTCATGGCCGGTCTCGACATAGCCCGGCGCGCCGCTGGTGTGCTTGCGGGTGATGCCGAGGATCCGGTGGCGGCCGTCGAGGCTCAGGGATTCCACGCTGTATTCGTCGCCGCCGGCGAAGGCTTCGATCAGGTTGCGGCCCTGCAGGGGCAGGGCGTCGACGTCTTCCGGGCGATTGACCGCGTAGACCCCTTGGCTGCCCGAGCCGCTGACGGGCTTGACGATCGAGGCGCCGTGGCGCTCGACGAAGGCGCGCACGGCCTCGGCGCTGTCCGCCGCCGCGCTGTGCAGTTCGTAGGGGCTGCCTTGCAGGAGCCTTCGGAACAGCAGCTTGTCGCGGCTGACCTCGACGCTGCGCACGCTGTTGTGGGGGATGCCCAGCCGTTCGCCCAGTTGCGAGGCTGGCAAAAGGCCCAGTTCCGAGAACGACACCACGGCGTCGAACGGCCGCTGACGGTGCAGGCGTTCGACCGTGTCGCCGTAGCCGGCCAGGTCTGCGATGTCGGGCGTCAGCACCAGCGCCGCGTGTTCACGCTGATAGTCGGACAACTGGTCGGGTTGCTGCACCAGGGTGAAGTGGAAGCGGTGCGCGGTGTCCCAGTCCAACCCTGAATCCCGCCCGCCGATCAGCAGGATGCGTTTGGCAGGCTCGGGGTCGGTGCGCTCGCCATACACGTCGATGTCGGTGACCGCCAGCAGCGATTCGCGCAGCCGGGCGGTGTCGGGCTGGCGGAACTCGACGTACAGGTAGTTCTGGAACCCGTTGCTGGCCGGGCCGATGGTGTCGCCCGGCGCGGCGTAGGCGTACCAGCGCTGGAAGCCCGGCAGGCTGCGCAGGCGTTGGGCGTGATGCAGACCGTCGTAGATCCGGTGGGTGCGCGCGAAAGGCGTGGCGATCCCGAACGGCTGGGGGACGTCGCAGGCGGGCGGCAGCGCTTCGCCGGACAGGGCGCGGTGATAGCAGACATCCAGCGGCAGTCGCCACGCCTGGCGGATCACGTGGATCCGGCTGCCGCCGGGTCGTGCACCGACCTCCAGAACCCTCGGCCCGCGTGCGGTGAGGATGAACTCGACATGGGCGAACGTGCCCTTGAGGCCGAGGGCCTGCACGGCGTCGTGGGCCAAACGGTGGCAGCGCGCTTTGAGCGACGCGTCCGGTTCGATGGTCGAGGGCGTGTAGCGGGCGAAATGGTGGAAGTCGTCGCGGCCGATGTCGACCCCGGCGATCACATCGACGATGGGAAAGCTGCTGATGTTGCCGTCGGAACCGATGGCGCAATCGATGGAATGGTTGGAGCCGTGCAGGTATTCCTCCAGCAGCAGTTGGTCGGTTTCCCGCTGCTTGCCGGCGACGTAGCGTTGCAGCGCCGGCCATTCGCGGCGGCTGTAGTCCAGCAGTTCGTGGCGGTCGCGGATGCAGCGCACGAACAGGCTGCTGTACAGGTTCGCAGGCTTCAGGACGAACGGGTAAGGCAGCGCATCCGGTGCGGCGAGCAGTTCGTCGATGCCCGTTTCGCGGGAGATCACGTGCAGGTCGGGATTGGCCGACGCCTGGAAGCGCTGGCGCTGCAGCACCTTGTCCAGCGTGTGCTCGACGTTGCGGTGCAGATGGGCCAAGGCCGGCACTGCCGCGCACAGGCGGCCGGTGACGGCGACATAACCTTCACGGAAGTTCAGCACGCTGGTGAACCTGTGCTCATCCAGCAGGCGTTGGGTCAGGTCGATCAGTTCCGGTGTCAGGCCTTTGGAAAAGTCGTAACGGGCCACCGGCGGCACCTTGGCCGCGTCGGCGATCTTGCTGGTGGCGCGGCTGTCGGCGATCAGCAGCGGTGTGATGCCCTCGGCGACCAGGCCTTCGTATTCGCCGTCGCGGATGTTGCCGACAATCAGGCAAGCGGCTGCGCTCATCGGCAGGACTCCTCGTCGAAACTGTAGTGAACCCGGTTCAACCGGTGACAGATGTGGGCCAGGCGGATCCGGTCGGCGGCGTTGACGCTGTCGGTCAGCACGTTGCGGATGATGTGGGCGAGGGCGTCCAGGTCTTCGCCGGCGATCCCCAGGCGGGTGATTTCCTGCACGCCGAACCGCAGGCAGTCGCGCCCGCCGATGCGTTTGTTGTTGACCCGTATCCCCAGCTCGTTGAGCTGCTGCGCCGCGTGCTGGCTGAAGGCGCCTTCGAGCAGCAGCATATGGGTGTCGGTGGCGTGCGCCGTCCAGCCCGGCAGCCCGGCCAGCGCATCGCGCAGTTGGCGGGCGTTGGCGCACATGCGTTCGGCGTAGGCCTGGCCGTGGCGTTCCATCTCCATCAGGGTGACGAACAGTTGCAGCAGGCCGGGCAGGTTGGGGGAGGACACCAGCGCGCCGCCGACGTTGTGTTCGATCTGCCGGGCCAGGTCGGCGCGTCGGCAGACGATCAGCGCACGGTGCGGGCCCGGCAGGGATTTGTGGGTGTTGCCCTGGAGGATGTCCGCGCCTTCGTCGAGCGGGTTGGGATAGGCCTGGCCGGCGATCAGCCCCAGCGTGTGCGAGGCGTCGCAGATGATCAGCGTGCGGTCGAGGCCGCGCCGGTTGAGCAGCTTGCGCAGCGGCTTGACGGCGATCGCCCGGGTGGTCAGGCCGTGGTCGAGCAGCACGGCGGCCGGCGGTTGCCCGAGGGACTGAAGTTGCGCATCGAAGGCGTCGAGATCGATCTGGCCGTCCGTGCCGAGCCCGAAAAACACACTCTGGCGACCGATCTTCTGCACCAGCGGCCCGGTGGCGAAATGACCGCCGCTCTCGGGCGCCAGGGACATGACGATGTCCCCCGGCACGCTCAGCGCCGCCAGCACGCTCAAGGTGCAGTGGACGCCGGACAGCACGCGGTACTCGACGAACTCGGCGTTGAACATCGTCTGCGCGGCCCGGGTCGCGAGCGCCTTCAGCGTTTCGACCTCCGGAAAGTGCTCGACCTGCATCCCGCCGAACTCGGCGGCGTAGCGCTGGCCCGCAATCGGCCGGACGTTGAACAGGTAACGGTCGTAATGGCGGTTTTGCCCCAAGGCCCGGGCCGTGTCCGACAATACATTTTCATTGGCGGTCAGAGACACTGTCGAGGTTCGGCGCGCCAAGGCCTCTTCGAACTGTTCGATAATGAAACTGTGCGCGCTGGGCGCGACGGAGGGCACTGCATAAGTTGAATGGTTCATTAGTAATCCGCCAGGTCGAAGTCGATGATCAACATGTCGCGAGTGCTGTGATTTGAACTAATGCCTAACTTCTGCAAGGGTGAAACTTCATGCAGAAGTATTCGGTCATTCAATACGACGGTTTCCAGGTAGTTCGTCAAAGTTGCGCTGAAAACATTGTCGCCGTTCTCGGTGAATATCCGGCTTTCGCCGCCGATGACGTGCTGGCGCTGGATCAGGTGCTGAAAGACGAAGTCGTGGCCGTCGCGGTGGCGGCCTTCGGGGGTGGCCTGGCCTTCGCGGGTTTCGTCGCACAGGATGCGAAACTGATGGCAGGTCACCAGCCAGTCGCGGTGGCCGACGGCCAGGTCCATCAGCGCCAGGTCCGCCGCCAGCAGGCTGCGCAGCACCGGCGATCCGGTGAAGGCCGGCTCGCTGTGCGCATAGGTGCGCTGGACGCCGCCCAGCAGCGGGTTGTGGGCCTGGGCCTGGAAGAAATGGCAGTCGTCGAGGGGCGTCCAGTGGCGCTCCCGCTGGCGGTACTCGAACTTGCAGATGCGCCGCTCGCGGCGGCCGTTCTCTGCGTTCAGGTAGGTGTCCGGCGGCAGGTTGTCCCAGGTGCGGTCGAAGGCGCGGCACGCTTCGCGGCCCAAGGACGCCACCTGCGCCGCCGGAAAGACGTCGCTGTCGGCGTAGTGGTCGTTGCGCAGCCGTTCGGACAGTTCGAACAGCACGGCACTGCCGGGATGCCCGATGGCGCTACCGGCACTCATGGCGCAGGCACACAGGCAGGTTTCAGAGGAATAGACAGGCGCGGACACTGACGATAATCAGGCATGCAAGACGTCCTTTCTTATGAAATACATATTCCTTATGTGGGGTCATGGTTCATTTCCTGTTTTGAATTATCAATTCTGTTTTTGTAAAGATATGTAATTTTGCTGTTCGGACGCTCTAGTCCGAGGGGAAGCGGGGTGTAGGAAAAGTTTCTGTTTTGTGAACTTGTAGGAAATAACTTACGTTGAACTTTTTAGTTGAGAAAAGGTCGCGGCCTATATATGAAAAAATAAAGTCTATATAGCGATAACGCACTAGACATTGACCCGCCCGCCGACCATGCGTAGCCTTGCGCTTTCGAGGTTCTTCGGCGGCTGCCGAAGCTAAGAAGGGAACGCGGTCCAAGCCGCGGCTGCCCCCGCAACTGTGAACGGTGATGTTCGCTGCCATGCCACTGCAAGCCTGCTTCAACAGGGCCGCGGGAAGGCGCAGCGGATGCCGGGCCCCAAGGCCGGCGCGCCGTCAGCCAGGAGACCTGCCTCGACACAGATTCTCACTACAACCGGGCGGGGTGATCCGGTGGCGAACGCTCCCGGCGCGCAAGCGCGTCGCCGGCTCTCGTCCCGCATGCCCGCCACCTCGCCAAAGGTCATCCGATGAAAACACTGGCCAAACTCCCCGTCACCATCGTCACCGGCTTCCTCGGCTCGGGCAAGACCACCCTGCTGCGGCACATGCTCGACAATGCCCAGGGCCGCCGCATCGCGGTGATCGTCAACGAGTTCGGCGAACTGGGCATCGACGGCGAAATCCTCAAGCAATGCACCATCGGCTGCACCGAAGAAGAGGCCACCGGCCGCGTCTACGAACTGGCCAACGGCTGCCTGTGCTGCACGGTGCAGGAAGAGTTCTTCCCGGTGATGCGCGAGCTGGTGGCCCGTCGCGGCGACCTCGACCACATCCTGATCGAAACCTCCGGCCTGGCGCTGCCCAAGCCGCTGGTGCAGGCCTTCCAGTGGCCGGAAATCCGCAACGCCTGCACCGTCGACGCGGTGATCACCGTGGTCGACAGCCCGGCCGTGGCCGCCGGCACCTTCGCCGCGTTCCCGGACCAGGTCGACGCCCAACGCAAGCTCGACCCGAACCTGGACCACGAATCGCCGCTGCACGAACTGTTCGCCGACCAACTGGCCAGCGCCGACCTCGTCATCCTCAACAAGGCCGACCAGGCCAGCGCCGAAGACCTGGCCCGCGTGCGCCTGGAAGTCGCCGAAGAGCTGCCGCCGGCGGTCAAGATCGTCGAAGCCAGCAACGGCCGCCTGCCGTTGGACGTGCTGATCGGCCTGGGCGCCGGTTCCGAGGAGCACATCGACGGTCGCCACAGCCATCACGACCATCACCATGAAGGCGATGACCACGACGACCATGACCATGACGCCTTCGATTCGATATCCATCGAACTGCCGCAAGCCGACGAAAGCCTGCTGCTCGACGCCTTGACCCAACTGGTGGTTCAGCACGGCATCCTGCGGGTCAAGGGCTTCGCGGCGATCCCGAACAAGCCGATGCGCCTGCTGATCCAGGGCGTGGGCACCCGTTTCGACAAGCACTTCGACCGCCAGTGGGGCGCAGACGAGGCGCGCATCACCCGTCTGGTGCTGATCGGCCAGAAACTGGACGCCGCCCAGCTCGAAGCGCAACTGCGCGCCGCGCTCAGCGTGTAAGCCATGCACCTGCTCAGGACCCAGCCCGGCGGTTTCGTGTCGGATGACAATATTGCCGACCTTGGACAGACCCCCGCCGAACTGGTGATCCTGTGCAGCGGCGATTCCAGCCTGGCGCTGCTCGCCGAAGCCGCGCAGCAGTTGCCCGACGACTATCCGAGCCTGCGTCTGGCCAACCCGATGCAGGTGCAGAACCATGCCTCGGTCGACCTGTACGTCGACGAAGTGCTGCGCCACGCCAAAGTGATCCTGATCTCCCTGCACGGCGGCATCGCCTATTGGCGCTACGGCGTCGAGCGCCTGGTGGAGCTGGCCGGGGGCGGGGTGCAGGTGATCCTGGTGCCGGGCGACGACCGGCCCGACCCGGAACTCAGCGGCCTGAGCACCGTCGGCGCCGAGGACCGCGACCGGCTCTGGCAGTTCCTGCGCCAGGGCGGCCTGGGCAATGCGCTGGACTTCTTCCGTTGCCTGGCCAACCGCTGGCTGGATCGCCCCTACGCCTGGGGCGAACCGCAGGCGCTGCCGCGCACGGCGATCTATCACCCGAATAAAAGCACCGCCGCCCTGGGCGACTGGCAGGCCGATTGGCAAGCCGGCCGGCCGGTGGCGGCGGTGTTGTTCTACCGCTCGCATTTGCAGGCGGCCAACACGGCGTTCATCGATGTGTTCTGCCAGCGCTTGCAGGCGGCGGGGCTCAACCCGTTGCCCATCGCGGTGGCGAGCCTGAAGGAGCCCGGCTGCCTGACGGTGGTCGAGGACTGGCTGGACGAAACCGAAACCGGCGTGATCCTCAACACCACCGGGTTCGCCCAGTCCAGCCCGGAGGCGCCGCACCTGCGGCCGTTCCGCCGCGACATCCCGGTGATCCAGGCCATCTGCGCCCAGGACAACGAACCCGGCTGGCGCGCCAGTGAACAAGGCCTGGGCCCGCGCGACCTGGCGATGCACATCGCCTTACCGGAACTGGACGGGCGGATCATCAGCCGGCCGATCAGCTTCAAGGACCTGGCCTGGCGCAGCGAGCGCAGCCAATCGGACGTCGTCTGCTACCGGGCGCAACCGGAACGCATGGATTTCGTCGCCGAACTGGCGCGGCGCTGGGCTGACCTGGCCCGTGTGCCGAACCACGAAAAGCGCGTGGCCCTGATCCTGGCCAACTACCCGACCCGGGACGGGCGCATCGGCAACGGCGTCGGCCTGGATACGCCGGCGGCGGCCCTGAACATCCTCAGGGCGCTTCATCAGCACGGCTATCCGCTGCCCGCCGAACTCCCGGCCAGCGGCACCGACCTGATCCGCCAGTTGCTCGGCGGCGTCAGCAACGATCTGGACACTCTCGACCAGCGCCCCTGCCAGCAAAGCCTGGGCATGGACGAGTACCTGGCGATGTTCGACGCCTTGCCCGACGCCAACCGCGCGGCGGTGCTGGAGCGCTGGGGCACGCCGCAGCAAGACCCGATGTGCCGCGACAACCGCATGATGGTCGCCGGCCTGCGCTTTGGCCTGACCTTCGTCGGCATCCAGCCGGCGCGGGGTTATCAGGTCGATCCGAGCGCGGTCTACCACGACCCGGACCTGGTGCCGCCCCACGGCTATCTGGCGTTCTACTTCTGGCTGCGCCGCACCTACGGCGCCCACGCGCTGATCCACGTCGGCAAGCACGGCAACCTCGAATGGCTGCCGGGCAAGGGCGTGGGGCTGTCCGATCAGTGCTGGCCGGACGCGTTGCTCGGGCCTTTGCCGAACATCTATCCGTTCATCGTCAACGACCCCGGCGAGGGCGCCCAGGCCAAGCGCCGCACGCAGGCGGTGATCATCGACCACCTGATGCCGCCGCTGACCCGCGCCGAAACCTACGGCCCGCTGCGCAACCTGGAGTTGCTGGCGGACGAGTACTACGAAGCGCAACTGCTCGACCCGCGCCGCGCCCGCGAACTGCAGCGCGACATCCTGCAACTGGTGCGTGACACGCAGATCGACCGCGAACTGCAACTGGATGCCGCGCTCGACAGCGATGCGGATGCGGCGGTGTGGCTGCCGCGCTTGGACACCTACCTGTGCGACCTGAAGGAATCGCAGATCCGCGACGGCCTGCACGTGTTCGGCGAGTCGCCCACCGGGCCGCTGCGCACCGACACGTTGCTGGCTTTGCTGCGCATCCCCCGGGGCGACGGCAAGGGCGCGCAGTCGAGCCTGCTGCGGGCGCTGGCCAAGGCGTTCGGGCTGGGTTTCGACCCGTTGGATTGCGCATTGGCCGAACCGTGGGCCGGCCCGCGCCCGGATGAACTGCAAGCGGTCAGCGACGAGGCCTGGCGCACCTGCGGCGATACCCGCGAACGGCTGGAGTTGTTCGCCGCCCAATTGATCGCCTCGACGACGCCGTCCCCCTGTGGGAGCGGTGTGTCCGTTGAACGCAATGCTGAAGGCACGACCGATTCGCATCCAAAGGAACCTCGCTGGGCCCCGGTCAATGAGATCCTGGCGAACCTGCGCGAGGTCATCGCCCCGCGCCTGGACGCCTGTGGGCCGGCGGAGATGCGTGGCCTGCTCGATGCCCTGGACGGTCGTTTCGTGCCCGCCGGCCCCAGCGGTGCGCCGAGCCGCGGCCGCCTCGATGTGTTGCCCACCGGGCGCAACTTCTATTCGGTGGACGTGCGCAACCTGCCGACCACCACTGCGTGGCGCATCGGCTTCCAGTCCGCCAGCTTGATCCTTGAGCGGCATTTGCAGGACCATGGCGACCACCTGCGCCAGATCGGCCTGTCGGTGTGGGGCACGGCAACCATGCGCACCGGCGGCGACGACATCGCCCAGGCCATGGCGCTGATGGGCGTGCGCCCGGTGTGGGCCACCGGCAGCCAGCGGGTGGACGATTTCGAGATCCTGCCGCTGAGCCTGCTCGACCGGCCCCGGGTCGACGTGACGCTGCGGGTGTCCGGGTTCTTCCGCGACGCCTTCGCCAACCTGATCCGCCTGTTCGACGCCGCCGTGCAGGCGGTGGCCGAACTCGACGAGCCGGACGACCTCAACCCGCTGGCCGCCAAGGTGCGCGCCGAACGTGCAGCGCTGGTGCAGTCGGGTCTGGACGAAGAGGCCGCACGGCGCCAGGCCGGCTGGCGGATCTTCGGTGCCAAGCCGGGCGCCTATGGCGCGGGCGTGCAGGGCGCCATCGACGCACGCCTGTGGCAGACCCGCGAGGACCTGGCCGAGGTCTACCTGAACTGGGGCGCCTACGCCTACGGCGGATCCGATGAAGGCACCGCCGCCCGTGACCGGTTCGCCCGGCGCCTGAGCCAGGTGCAGGCGGTGCTGCACAACCAGGACAACCGCGAACACGACCTGCTCGATTCCAACGACTACTACCAGTTCCAGGGCGGCATGCTCGCGGCGGTGGAGAGCCTGCGCGGCGAGGCCGCCGCCAGCTATCACGGCGACCACAGCCAGCCGGACCTGCCGAAGATCCGCACCCTCAAGGAAGAGCTCAACCGGGTGATCCGTTCCCGGGCGGCCAATCCGAAGTGGATCGACGGGGTCAAGCGCCACGGCTATAAAGGCGCGTTCGAACTGGCGGCGACCGTGGACAACCTGTTCGCCTTCGATGCCACCACGCAGCTGATCGACGACCACCAGTACGCCTTGCTTGCCGACGCCTATCTGCTGGATCCTTCGACCCGCGAGTTCGTGCGCGAGCACAACCCCCATGCCCTGCGGGACATGACCGAGCGGATGCTGGAGGCGCAGCAGCGGGGGATGTGGCAGGATCCGGGCGCGTACCGCGAGGCGCTGGAGAACCTGTTGCTGGATATAGAAGAAGAGACCTGACCCATACCCCTGTAGGAGCGAGCCTGCTCGCGATAGCCTTGCCCCAGTATCCCTTGGGTTGCCTGCTCCACCGCGATCGCGAGCCTGCTCGCTCCCGCAGTTGCCCCAGGCCCGACCTTGATTGAGTACCGATAGATGACCGACACCTACCATTTCCCTCTGTCCGCCGTGGTCGGCGCCGATGACCTGAAACTGGCCCTGTGCCTGACCGCCATCGACCCGAAGATCGGCGGCGTGCTGATCGAGGGCCCGCGGGGCATGGCCAAGTCGACCCTGGCCCGGGGGCTGGCGGACCTGCTCAACGGCGGTCAGTTCGTCACCTTGCCGTTGGGCGCCACCGAAGAGCGGCTGGTGGGCACGCTGGATCTGGATGCCGCGCTGGGCGAAGGCCGCGCGCAGTTTTCGCCGGGCGTGTTGGCCAAGGCCGACGGCGGCGTGCTGTACGTCGATGAGGTGAACTTGCTGCCCGACCATCTGGTGGATCTGCTGCTCGACGTGGCCGCCAGCGGCACCAACCTGATCGAGCGCGACGGCATTTCCCACCGGCACTCGGCGAAGTTCGTCCTGATCGGCACCATGAACCCGGAGGAGGGCGAACTGCGGCCGCAGTTGCTGGACCGCTTTGGCCTCAACGTCGCCTTGGGCGGGCACACGGCACCGGCCGAGCGCGGGCAGATCATCCGTCGCCGGCTCGACTTCGACAGCGACCCGGAAGGCTTCTGCGCGCAATGGGAAGGCGAGCAGCAAGCCCTGCGCGAGCGCTGCCGCAGCGCCCGCGACAGCCTTGCGGACATTCCGCTGGACGATGACGCCCTGGCGCAGATCACCGAGCGTTGCTTCGCCGCCGGCGTCGATGGCTTGCGGGCGGATCTGGTCTGGCTGCGGGCGGCCCGGGCCCATGCGGCCTGGCGCGGCGCCGGCGCGATCGAAGGGCAGGATATCGACGCGGTGGCCGAATTCGCCTTGCGCCACCGCCGTCGCGTACAGCCTTCGCCGCCTGCGCAGGCACCGGCGCAGTCTCCCGCCGACAGCCAGGCCGACAGCCGCGAAGGGCAGGGCCAATGGGGTGAGATGCCTGCGCCGGCGCAAGCCACCGGTGCCCGCCGCGAAGTGCCGCACTGGCCAAAAAAGCCCTAGGCATTCGCCCCCGGTCCGACGCGGGGGCGAATGCCAGACCCCGCGCCGGACGGCTCGACAACGGCAGGCAAGGGCGGCGCCACGCCGCCCGCAGCGGCTCGGTGAACTGGCCGGGTACCTTGCTCAACGGTCGGCCACGGTGCCGGGCGGACCTGCTGTTGCAGATGCGCACCCGCACGCCCCATGAACTGTGGCTGGTGATCGTCGATGCGTCCGGCTCGACCCGTCGCCATCAGGCCCTGAGCGATGCCAAGGGGCTGCTCGCCCAGGTGTTCGACGACGCCTACCGGCAGCGCGCGCGCCTGGCCTTGCTCACCGCCAGCGGCGCAGCGCCGAAGTGGCAGGTGCAGGGGCTCAAGTCCGGCAGTGGCCTGCGGGCCTGGCTCGACGGCTTGGGGGCCGGGGGCGGCACGCCGCTGCTGGCGGCGCTCGCAGAGGCCGAGCAATGGCTGACGCTGCGCCGCCAGCGTTTCCCGGCGGAACGGCAACGGTTGCTGGTGGTGACGGACGGGCGCCTGAAGGATCTGGGGGGCCTGCCGGCGCTGGCGTGCCCGGGCCTGTTGATCGACATCGAACGCGGACCGATCCGCCTGGGCCGCGCCCGGCAGCTGGCGACGGCGCTGGAGGCCGAATACCGGCACATCGATGAGCTGCACCTGAGCTGACCCAGCGCCATCGCCAGCAGGCTGGCTCCCACAAGGGATCCCGGTTATCCGCAATATCCATGTACCCCACAGAACCCTGTAGGAGCTTGCCTGCAAGCGATGAGGCCAACACAGTCGACATCTCTGCTAGCTGACCCACCGTCATCGCTGGCAAGCCAGCGATGACGTCGGCACATTCCGCATCGCTTTCGCCTGATCCACCGCGTAAAACCCCCCGCGCTGCTCTATGCTGCACCCCAGCCCATCACAAGGAGTGAACCATGCGCGTACTGGTCGCCAACCCCCAGGACGATTTCCGCGTCAAGGCCTACGCCGGCACCAACGGCGTGCTGCTCGCCATGGACGTCGCCGAACCCCGGCGCAAGGGCCTGCTCGGTTTCGCCATCGAGAAGCAGCAGGGCGACAAGCCGTGGCTGTTCCTGTTCAACAGCCTGACCTTCCCCGGCAAGGCGCACACCCGGCCGGAATTCCACGCCACCCCGAGCGACCTGGCCCCTTTGCAGAAATTTCGCTGGGCCGACTACGCCGTGAACCCCGGCATGACGATCCATTACCGCGTGCACCTGGCCTACGGCACGCCGGACGCCCCAGCGCTCGGCGAATCGCTGGAGCTGACCATCCGCTCCGACGACGGCCACCCGGCCAACCAAAGCGTGATCTTCAACCGTGCCGTCGCGGCCAGCCAAGCCTTCCAGCGCAAGTTCCCGGACCTTGACGCGCAGATCAGCGCCAACCGCAACCTGCCCATCGAGGCCTGGCCCGACGCGGCGCGCCAATGGCTGGAGAACGGCCTGCTCGGGCGTCTGCAAGGCTTCATCCAGCGCGCCACCGACGGCCAGTGGGCGCTGGACATCGCAATCTACGAATACCAACTGCAAGCCATCATCGACACGGTGAACGCGGCATTCGACCGTGGGGTGCAGGTGCGGGTGCTGTACCACGCCCGGCCCGACGACGAAGACACCACGATCAACCAAGCGAGCCTGGCGCACCTGCCAGAGGCCAGCAAGCGCGGGCGGGTCACCCACAACATCTTCCACGACAAGTTCATCGTCTTGAGCCGCCTCGATGCCGGCGGCGTGCGCCAGCCGCAAGCGGTGCTGTGCGGCAGCACCAACTTCACCGCCAACGGCGTCTACCGCCAGGCCAACGTGGTGCATGTGCTGGACGATCCGGCCATCGCCGCCAGCTACCTGCGCACCTTCGAGGAAATCTGGACGACGCCTGCCGATGTCGGCGCCACCCGCGACTGGATCACCGACGTCAATCCGATGGATCCGGCCAAACCGCTGTTCGCCGGGTTTTCGCCGCGCTCCGGCGGCGCCGACCTGCGCGAGTTCGTCGACATCATCAACGCGGCGAAAAAGGACGTGCTGTTCGTCACCGCATTCGACTTGCCCGACCCGATCCTCAACGCCTTGCTCGGCCAGCCTCACGACGACATCCTGCGCTACGGCCTGCAGAACACCGCGAGCCGGATCACCGGCTTCCATGCCGACCGCACCGCCGAGTTCGCCGCCACTGCGCTGCTCAACACGGGCCTTGAAGGCTGGCTGCGGGAAAACATGAAAGGCCAGAAGGGCAACCTGCTGGTGCACACCAAAGCGGTGGTCACCGACTTCACCACGGACGCCCCGACCATCATCAGCGGCAGCCACAACCTCAGCACCTCGGCCAGCAACGGCAACGACGAAAACTTCCTGATCATCCGCGGCGACACCGACCTGGCGGACCGCTACGGCCTGGAATTGCTGCGCTTCTACGAGCATTACCGCTTCCGCTATTTCGCCAAGAAACTGGATCTCAAGCAGGTGCAGCCGCTGGCGGCGGATGACAGCTGGACGGATGACTATTACGTCGACGGGGATTTGCGGCAGTTGTCGCGGTTGCGGTTTTCCGGGCGGTAGCAAGCCGGAACGGGACGTTCAGGCCTGTACATCTGAATGCGTTTTTTATGTTGTGGATGCGATGGAGTGTTACGTGGACAGAGAAAGTGATGAACCCGTAAACCGTGACGACGAGCCGAGCTCATCGGTGTCCCCAAGGAATCAAAGAGCAAAGTTCTACACGACCTCGCTATCGCCTTCCGATCTGAATAATGACCAGCAGCGAGTGCGGGATCCAGACCAGGGGGCTTCTGCGCCACCGGAAAACAATCCGAACGGGCTGTCATCGTCAGACGACAAAAAGAAGACTGACGAGGTGACGAACGTCCCGGGGGGGAAGGGAAACACACGGGGTTCCCGTCCCGGCACCACCTCTATCGCCGTCACCCAAAACGACGATCCATGGGCGTCTGACCTGGATGACCGTCTGGGCGCCAACGATGAGGCGAAAGCCTTTGCGCGCCTGGCCGTAGCGAAAGATGTCATGCCGCCGCTTGCCATTGGGCTGTTCGGCAACTGGGGCAGCGGCAAGTCCTTTTTCATGCGCCTGATCCATCAGCACATCGAACGCCTCAGCCAAGGAAAGGCAAGTGCCCAGGCCCCGGAAGCAGGCTCGAAGGAATTCCATACGGATGTCGTGCAGATTCGGTTCAATGCCTGGCATTACGCGGAGACGAACCTGTGGGCCAGTCTGGTCAGCCATATATTCGTCGAGCTGGACCGTTGGTACACGAAGCACAATCCCGAGGTTCGCGACCCGTTGCTCGAACACCTGTCCACTTCGCGAATGCTGACGCTGGACGCTGCCAAGGAGCTGGTTCGTCGCCGTCGAGACCAGCGTGCGGCCGCAGAGCAACTGCTCAAGGCCCGCCAGGCGCTCGAAGAGGTTCAAGCCAAGACCGCGACTACGCCGTCTGTCTATCTTGCGGCGTTGAGTGAGGTGTTCAACGGTGCGGATGCCGGCCAAGAGATCAAAGACGCAAAAGACGAGTTCGCGAAGGCGGCCAAGATCCTTGGAATCGATGCCTTGACCGAGCGTGCCGAGGCTTTCCAGAGCGTATCCGATGCCCTGCATGAGGAAGCGGGAAAGGCTAGGTTGCTGGCCCGCGGATACAAGTCCCAACTGCTGAGCTGGTGGAACGTCGGTGCCTTTGTCGTGTTGGTCTTGGCGATGCCTTGGATGGCGACAGAGGGTGTGGCAATCCTCAAGGCACGACTCCCTTTCCTGCAAGGTCTGCAGGACGGCTTGATGTTGGCGAGTGTAGCGGTGGCAGCGGTGACTGCCCGACTGCGATGGGTCTGGGGCAAGGCCCGCGGGGCGCTGAAACAGTTGGAGGCGGGCAAGAGGGCGCTGGACAAAGCCATCGATAGCCGATTGGCCGAACAGAAGAAAGCGCTAGAGCACGCCGTTCAGAGGCAAGCCAAGGCGAATGCCAGCGTCGACGAGGCAAAGGCCTTGGTGCAAGTCACCAGCGAACAATTGGCGCTCGCCACTCACGATTTCTCTCAAGGAACCGGTGCCGGGCGCCTGAAGAAGTTCGTCCGGGCCCGCGCGACGGACGGCGACTATGCGCAACATCTTGGATTGATCGCCACGGTGCGCAAGGACTTCGAGGAGTTGGCGTTCAACGTGACGGAAGCGGGCAGCCTCCGGGATTCGGTCGAGGCGGAGCGCGCTGCATTTCTGCTGAAAATGGATGCGTTCCTGGAGGCCAACAAAACGTTCCTGGACGACGGAGACATCCAGAAGCTGCGGGCGGCGGCCACGCATTCCCCTGAGGAAGTCCGATCCTTCAAACGGATCGCCCTGTACATCGACGACCTGGATCGCTGTCCGCCGGACAAAGTCGTCGAGGTGCTGCAGGCGGTGCATCTGCTGCTGACCTTTCCCTTGTTCGTGGTGATGGTCGCGGTGGATGTGCGTTGGGTGCGTCAGGCCTTGCTCGATCACTACCCCAACTTGATGGCTGCGAACGGCCAGCAGCAACAGACGGCCTCTGTGTCTGACTACCTGGAAAAGATCTTTCAGATCCCTTACTGGATGCGCCCGATGGACAGCGTAGCCAGTGAGCAGTTTCTGCAAGCACAGTTGAAGAGGGTAAGGGGCGCTGATCAGACTGACAAAGTGCCAACGGGTCTAAACGAAACGGAAGGAGCCGTCGGCATTCAAACTGTTCCAGCCGAAATGTTGAAGATCTCCTCCGGTGAGACTGAGGCGCTGCAACTGCTGGCAAGGTACATGGGGTCCTCCCCTCGACGCGCGCTGCGTTTCCTGAATGTCTATCGCCTGATCAAGGTCAGCCTCAAGCCCGATGACCTCCGGGCACTCGAGGGGGGTGAATACAAAGCGCTGCTGACCTTGCTGGCGGTGGCGCTGGGCACCCCGTTGTGTTTTTCGAGTTTGCTGCAGCCTCTCAGATCGAAGAGTGACACCTTTGAAATGAACGAGCTGAAAGGACTGGTCAGCCTCGACCCATCCGCTGAGAATCTCGCCGAATTTGAGCGCTTCAGGGAAATAATGGCGATATACGCGGACTTGATCGCCAAGCAGAAGAAGCCGCCTCGCCATCGAGTGAAGAAGTACGTCGCCATCATCCAGCGCTACTCGTTTGACGGCTGACGCACCGCCGGAGCGGTCTGGTGACGGCGAGCGTCGCAACCACGGGCGTCAGTCAGACATCGCCTGCCGGTACTGCCGCGTACGTCGCCCCAGGTACAACCGGTCGAGGATCAGCGCCCACAGCGCCGACACCTCGGGCCTGGTCTTGCGCCCCCGGCTCAGGCGGGCCATCTGGAAGCGCACCACGGCCATGTTGGCCAGCGACGCCAGCGGTTTGCGCTTCCAACGGATCGGCGGCAGTTGCGGCTCGCTCGGACGGCCGGCGCGCCAGTGGTTGACCAGGCCCGGCTCGATGGCCAGCGCCGTGGCGATGCCCGCCATGTCGAGGCCGCTGTCGAGCACCTGTTCGACGATCGGCAGGCGGCGGATGCCGCCGGTGACCATCACCGGCATCCGTGCCACGCCGGCCAGTTCGCTGGCCATCTCCAGGAAGAACGCCTCGCGGGCCAGGGTGCGGCCGTCCCGCGCCTCGCCCTGCATGGCCGGGGCCTCGTAGCTGCCGCCGGACAGCTCCAGCAGATCCACGGGCCGCTCGTTGAGCCATTCGATCACTTGGCGCGCATCGTGGGTGTCGAAGCCGCCGCGCTGGAAGTCCGCCGAATTGAGCTTCACCGCCACGCAGAACTGCGGCGACACCGCCTGACGCACCGCTTCGATCACCGACAGCAGCAGGCGCGCGCGGTTTTCCAGCGAGCCGCCCCAGCGGTCGGTGCGGCGGTTGGTCAGCGGCGACAGGAACTGGCTGAGCAGGTAGCCGTGGGCCGCATGGATCTGGATACCGGTGAAACCGGCCTTTTCCGCAAGGGCGGCGCTGGTGGCGAAGCGCTGGATGACCTCTTCGATATCGCTTTCGCTCATCGGCCGGGGTTCGGCGAACAGCTTGGAGAACGCGCCCATCTCCAGCGCCACCGCCGACGGCGCCAGGGCCGGCTGGCCCAGGTTGGCGAAGGTCTGGCGGCCGGGGTGGTTGAGTTGCATCCACAACTGCGCGCCGCCGGAGCGGCCGATCTCGGCCCAACGGCGGAACTGCGCCAAATGACGCTCATCCTCCAGCACCACGCCGCCGGGGCCGGTCATGGCGCGGCGGTCGATCATGACGTTGCCGGTCAAAAGCAGGCCGGCGCCGCCGTCGGCCCAGGCCTGGTACAGACGGTACAGGGCGGCGGAGGGGGCCTGGTCGGCGTCAGCGAGGTTTTCCTCCATGGACGCCTTGGCGATGCGGTTGCCGACGGTCTGGCCGTTGGGCAGATTCAGGGTGTTGAAGGGCGACATGCTTGACTCCTCATCAGTGATGAAGCGAGGCTAAGCTTAAAGTCAAGTTTAAGGTCAAGCAGGAATGCGAGGTGTCCATGAAAATCGGTGAACTGGCGCAACAGAGCGGGCTGAGCGCCTCAAGGATCCGCTTCTACGAGGCTCAGGGCCTGATCCCCAAGGTCGAGCGGCTGGGCAACGGCTACCGGCGCTACTCGCCGCAGGTGCTGCAGACCCTGCACATCATCCAGAGCGCCCAGCGCGCGGGATTCTCCCTGGATGAACTCAAGCTGCTGCTGCCGGACGCCGTCACCGGCGAGTACGACCAAGACGAACTGGTGACCAGCCTGCGGGGCAAGGTCCAGGAGATCGAGGCCATGCAGCGGCACCTGGCGCAGAGCCGGGCACGGTTGCTGGAGGTGATCGACGGCATCCTGTCGCGGCCCGAAGGCATGAGCTGCGGGGCGAATGCCGAGCGGCTGCTGTCGTCGATCAAGCGTTAGTCTGTGGCGGCCCCATCCCGGCCACCGCTCCGGCGAGGTGCTTTACAGATTTTGAAATGATTTGCCGCTGTGGCGATGGCCGCCTCAGCCTGTACTCTCCAAGTCCTTTTTCCCATTCAGGACTTGCATGAACACCCTCACGGAGCCTCCCAGTCGCCCCTTCCTCTCGCGCCCAGGCGCGGTCTTGACGCACTCGCAGCATCCGGTCTTCCGACTCCCGACTATCGTTGATGGCGCAGCCTTCGGGCTTTCGCGTCGCACTTTGCCGTGCCCGGCAGCCCGAAAACACTGAAGAGAGACCGAGACAGAATATGGAATGGTTAGCGGATCCCACGGCCTGGCTGGGCCTTTTGACATTGATCGTGCTGGAGCTGGTGCTCGGCATCGACAACCTGGTGTTCATCGCGATCCTGGCGGACAAGCTGCCGCCGCATCAGCGCGACCGCGCACGGATCATCGGCCTGTCCCTGGCCTTGATCATGCGCCTGGGCCTGCTGGCGAGCATCTCCTGGCTGGTCACCCTGACCCAGCCGCTGTTCGAGGTGTTCGGCAAGAGCTTCTCCGGCCGTGACCTGATCATGCTGTTCGGCGGTGTGTTCCTGTTGTTCAAGGCCACCATGGAACTGCACGAACGGCTGGAAGGCCACGTCGGCCAGCGTTCGGCCAACACCGCTTACGCGTTGTTCTGGCCGATCGTGGCGCAGATCGTGGTGCTCGATGCGGTGTTCTCGCTGGACGCGGTGATCACGGCCGTGGGCATGGTCGATGAGCTGGCGGTGATGATGATCGCGGTGATCGTCTCCATCGGCCTGATGATCGTGGCCAGCAAGCCGCTGACCCGCTTCGTCAACGCGCACCCGACAGTGATCATGCTGTGCCTGGGCTTCCTGATGATGATCGGTTTCGCCCTGACCGCCGAAGGCTTGGGCTTCCACATCCCTAAAGGCTACCTGTACGCCGCCATCGGTTTCTCGATCCTGATCGAGGTGTTCAACCAGATCGCCCGGGCCCGGCGCAAGCGTTCGATGCAGGGCCTGCGGCCGCTGCGCGAGCGCACGGCCCATGCGGTGATGCGCCTGCTGGGCGGGCGCAAGCTGGCGGTGGAGGAGGTGGGCGAGGAAATCTCCGACCTTCTGGATGACGGCGACGCGCCGAGCGCCGAGCTGTTCGACCGCCGCGAGCGGGTGATGATCAGCGGCGTGCTGCAACTGGCCGAGCGTCCGATCCGTGCCCTGATGACCGTGCGCGCCGACGTCGACCACATCGACCTGGCCGACGATGCCGAGACGATCCGCACGCGGTTGATGCATTCGTCCTACTCGCGTTTGCCGCTGGTGCGCAACGGCGCGGTGGACGAGCCGCTGGGCTTCGTGCACAAGAAGGAGCTGCTCAAGGAATACCTGGCCGGTCACGAACCGAACCTCGAACACCTGGCGCGCCAGACGATCAACCTGCTCGACAGCTACTCGATCCTCAACGCGCTGGAGCAGATGCGCGCCGCCTCGACCCACATCGCGTTCGTGGTCAACGAGTTCGGTGATTTCGTCGGCGTGCTGACCATGACCGACATCCTCGAATCGATCGCCGGCGAGTTGCCGGACGCCAGCGAGATCGAGGGGCCTGACGTGGTCGAGGAGCAGGGCGGTTTCCTGGTCAACGGTGCGTTGAACCTGGCGCGGATCCGTCAGCGCACCGGTTTCGGTGCGCCCGCCACCGAGGACTACCAGACCCTGGCCGGCCTGGTGATGAGCCTGCTCGACCGGTTGCCGATGATCGGCGACCGGCTGGAGCACGACGGCTGGCGGATGACCGTGATGGCGGTCGAGGAGCGGCGGGTGACGCGGGTGTTGCTGGTGCGCGAGGTGGTGTGAGTGTGAGGGCGGCGTTGAGCGAAGACGCCGCGTGCACCTGTTACTTCTGACAGTAGACGGTTGTGAGCGGGGCTTTTAGATTCGTCTGGGCGAAACGAGTGACGGGGCAGTCGATGCGTCACCCGTGGGTACCGACGATCTGCAATGGAGCACTGTGATGAACAATACCGTCGACGGTTCCTTTGTTCCGGCCGCCCCCATGAACGTTTTGCGGGCCTATCACTCGGCGACCGTGCTGCCCGATGGCGATGTGCTGGTGGTGGGCGGAACCAATGGCATGGAGCCCGCTTCATGGCTGACGGACGGTACACGCGGGGCGAGCGGTCAGGTGCCTTGGCATCATCTCGGCCAGGGGCTGTCCGGCACGCTGTCAGACGTCGAACGCTACAGCCCGTCAAACAATGCCTGGACGCGGGTGGCTGTGTTGCCTGGACCCCGTTTGGGGCATCGCGCTGTCTGTCTGAACAGCGGGCAGGTCATGGTCATTGCCGGCAGCGGGGCGGTGGGCTCGATCAACGGCGTCGAGCTGTATTCCCCGGCAACGGATCAATGGGTTGCGGCGGCGACGCTTGAGACTCCGCGCTTTGCCCATACCGCAACGCTCCTGGACAGCGGACATGTCATGGTCTGCGGGGGCAACCATCAGTCCCAAGGGCAGGGGCAGGTGCTCGCCAGCGTCGAAATCTACGATCCGGTCGCCAACCGGTGGCGTGCCGCCGCCGATGTTCCGTTCGCCCGCATGGATCACACAGCGACCTTGTTGGCGTCCGGAAAATTGCTGGTGTTGGGAGGGTATTCGGCGCAACTGAATGCGGCGATCGATGACGCTTCGTTGTTTGATCCGGCCACGGGTGGGTGGAGTACCGTCCAGCCGTTGCCCGAAAGGCGCATGCAGCACACGGCAACGCGGTTGGCCGATGGCCGGATCCTGGTGGTGGGCGGGGCTGATGCCCCGTTCAATCCTGGACGGGCGGATGCGTACCTCTACGACCCGCAAGCGGACAGCTGGAGCCTTGGCGGGACAATGGTTCATGGCCGCAAGGGGCACAGCGTCACACGACTGGCTTCAGGGCATGTACTGGTGATCGGAGATGGCCTAAGCGTGGAGTCCGGCAACATGACCGAAGTTTTTGACCCTGACACCCATGAATGGGCCATCGGCGCCGAACTGGCACACGCTCGGTTCATACACACGGCCAGTCTGTTGCCTGGAGGGCAGTTGTTGGTGGCGGCCGGCCTTCGGCCCGGAACGAGTCATCCGTCGTATCTGTCCAGCACTGAGCGTCTGATTGAGTGAAGGAGTGCGGTCAGAACGACCGCACGATCCGCCCCAGGGTTTCCATCGCCTTCTCCGACGCTTCGGTCCACGGGCTGCCGTAGTTCAGCCGGATGCAGTTGCGAAAGCGCTGGGTCGGCGAAAAGATCGGTCCCGGGGCGATGCTGATGCCCTGGGCCAGGGCCATCTGGAACAGTTTCAGCGAGTCCATCTGCGGCGGCAGTTCCAGCCACAGGAAGTAGCCGCCCGCCGGCTGGCTGACCCGGGTCTGCGCCGGGAAGTACCGGGCGATGGCCGCCAGCATCGCGCTTTGCTGTTCCTCCAGGGCATAGCGCAGCTTGCGCAGGTGACGGTCGTAGCCGCCGTGCTGCAGGTAGTCGGCGATGGCCGCCTGGGCCGGCATCGAGGCGCACAGCGAGGTCATCAGTTTCAGCCGCTCGATCTTCTGCGCGTAGCGCCCGGCGGCGACCCAACCGATGCGGTAGCCGGGGGCGAGGCTCTTGGCGAACGAGCCGCAGTGCATCACCAGGCCTTCGGTGTCGAACGCCTTGGCCGGCTTCGGCGCCTGCTGGCCGTAGTAGAGCTCGGCATAGACGTCGTCCTCGATCAACGGCACCTGATGCCGGCGCAGCAGCTCCACCAATTCCTGTTTTTTGGCCTCGGGCATGGTCGCGCCCATGGGGTTCTGGAAACTGGTCATGCACCAGCAGGCCTTGATCGGATGGCGTTCCAGGGTCTGGGCGAGCACGCCCAGGTCGATGCCGTCGCGCGGGTGCACGGGGATTTCCACGGCCTTGAGCTTCAGGCGCTCCAGCACTTGCAGGCTGGCGTAGAACGCCGGGGCTTCGATGGCCACCAGGTCGCCGGGCTCGGTCACCGCTTGCAGGCACAGGTTCAGGGCTTCGAGGGCGCCGTTGGTGATCAGCAGTTCTTCCATCGGCAGCATCAGCCCGCCGACCATGTAGCGCAGGGCGATCTGCCGGCGCAGCTGCGGGTTGCCCGGCGACATGTCGGTGACCACCATGCGTGGGTCCATCTCCCGCGCCGCGTGGGCCAGCGAACGCGACAGGCGCTGCAACGGAAACAGGGTCGGGCTGGGGAAGGCCGAGCCGAACGGCACGGTGCCCGGATCCTTGATCGACTCCAGCACCGAGAACACCAGTTCGCTGACGTCGACCTCGGTGGATTCGTTGACCTGGCTGCTGATCACCGGCTCCGAGAACGGGCTCGGGGCGTGGGTGTTGACGAAGTAGCCCGAGCGCGGCCGGGCGCGGATCAGGCCGCGACGCTCCAGCAGGTAATAGGCCTGGAACACCGTGGACGGGCTGACGCCGTAGGTCTGGCTGGCATAGCGCACCGACGGCACCCGCTGGCCGGGCCCGAGGACGCCGGAGCGGATCAGTTCAGCGATGTCGTCGGCGAATTTTTCGTAGCGTTTCATCGGTATCCCACGATGGACTGAATTCGAAAGGCGTTGCTTGCGCACGGAGCAGAGGGGGGCGCAAGCGCCCTCGCCACAGGGCAGCCATCTTACTGGCTCAGCGGTTCATTGGCGCGACAAACCGGCTCTTGGCCACGCTGTAGACCTGCGGGTCGTCGCTGTCGGCGATCCTGAAGCTCAAGGTCTGCGAACTACTGGCGGCGCGTTCGGTGGTCATGGCCACCGACACCGGCACATCGACGATCTCGCCCGCGGCCAGGCTCAGTTCGGTGCGGCCCTGCAACTGGAAGCCGTCGCCGTCCTCCAGGCTCAAGGTGTAGTCCTGGCGCTGCTGGGTCTTGTTGATGACCTTGAGGGTGTAGATGTTCTCGATCTGGCCCTGGCCGTTCTCGCGGAACAGCCCGCGGTCCTTGGTCACGTCCAGCGACACCATCGGCCGCTCGGCCAGCGCCAGGGCTAGGGCGCCGATCATCACCACCAGCACGGTGGTGTAGCCGATCAGGCGCGGGCGCAGCAGGTGGGTCTTGCCGCCTTGCAGTTCGCGCTCGGAGGTGTAGCGGATCAGGCCGCGTGGGTAGCTCATCTTGTCCATGATCGAATCGCAGGCGTCGATGCACGCCGCGCAGCCGATGCATTCCATCTGCAGGCCGTCGCGGATGTCGATGCCGGTCGGGCACACCTGCACGCACATCTGGCAGTCGATGCAGTCGCCCAGGCCAGCCTCGGCAGGCTTGACGTCGCGCTTGCGCGGGCCACGGTTCTCGCCGCGGGCCGCGTCGTAGGAAATGGCCAGGGTATCCTTGTCGAACATCACGCTCTGGAACCGTGCGTACGGGCACATGTGCATGCACACCGCTTCGCGCAGCCAGCCGGCGTTGATGTAGGTGGCGGCGGTGAAGAACAGCACCCAGAACAGGCTGACCCCGCCGATCTGCAAGGTGAACAGCTCTTGGGCCAGCGGCCGGATCGGGGTGAAGTAGCCGACGAAGGTCAGGCCGGTCAGCAGGCTGATGCCCAGCCACAGCGTGTGCTTGGCCGCACGCCGCGCCAGTTTGTTCACGCCCCAGGGCGCCGCCTGCAGCTTGATCCGCTGGTTGCGTTCGCCTTCGGTGACCTTTTCGCACCACATGAAGATCCACGTCCACGAACTCTGCGGACAGGTGTAGCCGCACCAGACCCGGCCGGCGAACACGGTGATGGCGAACAGGCCGAAGGCAGCGATGATCAGCAGCGCCGACAGCAGGATGAAGTCCTGCGGCCAGAACGTCGCGCCGAAGATGTGGAACTTGCTCTCCGACAAGTCCCACAGCACGGCCTGGCGGCCGCCCCAGTTCAGCCACACGGTGCCGAAGAACAGCAGGAACAGGAACCCGGCGCCGCTCATGCGCAGGGTGCGGAACAGGCCGGTGAAGCTGCGGGTGAAGATCTGGTTGTCGCTGGACTTGGCCGTCGCCTTCATTGGGCGTGCGGGCACACTTTTTATGTCGGGTGTTGGATCTAGGGTTCGGACGGGGATTTGTTCGCTCATGGTCGTTCGCTCATCAGCCTCCATCAGGCCAATGCACTATGAGCGCCGATCTGTTTGCATAACAGACTCAGGTATTTCCATAAAAAGCGTATCAGATGCGTTCTGCGCCCGGCCCTGCGACAACTTGAAGCAGCCCGCCGGCCAAGGCGCAAACGCCTATCGCAGGCGTCTGCGCTGGGTCTTGACCGGGGTCAGTCAAATCACCGAATCACTGTCGCTGGCCTTCAGGTGCTGGCGGCCGTCCTTGGCGCCGGCGACGGTCAGCGCGTCGGCCTCGGCTTCGGTGATGTAGATGCGCCGGCCTTCGATCTCGACGGCGGACATGGCCTTTTCGCTGTCGGTGATGACGGTGAGGTCGCCGCACAGACGGATCTGCTCACCGTTTTCGGTGGGGAAAAAACAGGTCTGGTTCTCGATGCGCACGGTCATGGGACGATCCTTTGGCAAAGGCTGTTGAAAGGTTAGGGCGCCGCGGCGGCGCAGGGTTCTGCGCAACCGATCAGCGGTCGGCGCTGTCCATCCCTTAAGGGCTCCTGGCGAGGACGGTGCGATGAACGCGTGGTGGCATGAAGTGTGGCAAACCCTGCAAGCGGAGTTCGCCGATGTCGGCGACGCCGCGCAAGTGACGCGCATCACCGTGCGCCTGCTGATGGCGGCGCTGCTGGGTGGGATCCTCGGCTTTGAGCGCGAGCACAAAGGCAAGGCCGCCGGCGTGCGCACCCACATGTTGGTGGCGCTCGGTGCGGCGCTGTTCGTGTTGGTGCCGCAGGTGTCCGGGGCCCAGGCCGACGCCATGAGCCGGGTGGTGCAGGGGGTGATCGCCGGCATCGGCTTCCTCGGCGCCGGCACGATCCTGAAGAACCACGAAGGCGACGAGGGCCACGTCAAGGGCTTGACCACCGCCGCCGGCCTGTGGATGACCGCCGCCATCGGCGTCGCGGCCGGGTTGGGCCGCGAGGCGACGGCGGTGCTCAGCACGTTGCTGGCGCTGGGGGTGTTCAGCGTGATGCCGAAGATCGTCAATCTGTTCGAAAAGGATCACAAACCCTGATCAGGCTGGACGATCACCGGCGGCATGGTCGTCGGCGGTTCCTCCTTGGCCGGCGGGGTGGTGCCGGGCGGATCCTGCTCCGGAACCTGCGACGGTTCGGTCTCGGGCAGCACGGGCTTGTCGATGTTCGGATCGGGTGTTTCGGCCGGGATCGGGATACTCATCGTGAACCTCCATATGGCACATGGCGCAAGAAGTGCTTAAGTGGATTGACCGCTGCAGGGCGGATTCGATCCGGTCTCGGCGCGCGGCAAATCCCGGTGAACTTTTCCCGAGGGCGTTCGCTCGGAACCTAAGTGAGTGCGCGGCGGGTGGATCCGCCGCCGCTTTCCGACAGGCACACGAGCGTCCTTGGGGCGTTAAGGAGAGATGCTCAATGACCGCTGAAAACCCTTCCGCTCCGGGCTGCAACCCGCACATGCCGCTGTCGCAGGCGTTGCTGCTGCCGCGGATCGTCATCGAGAACACTCGCCCGGTCATCGACGGCGGACAGTTCGCCGCCAAGGCCATCGTCGGGCGCGAGGTCGTCGTCACCGCCAAGGTGTTCGCCGACGGCCACGACAAACTGGCGGTGCGCATCCGCTGGCGCGAGGACGGCGAAGAGTCCTGGCACAGCCAAGTCATGGCCGACCAAGGCAACAACGGCTGGGAAGGGCGGTTCCGGCCCGGGCGCCAGGGGCGCCATTGGTTCCTGATCGAAGCGTGGATCGACACGTTCGCCAGTTTCCAGTACGAACTGGAGAAAAAGCACGTGGCGGCCGTACCGGTCAGCCTTGAGCTGCAGGAGGGCCGCGCCATGGTGCAGCAGGCCGCCGAGCGCAGCGAAGGGCCGCTCAGCGAACGGCTGGCGGCGCTGCACCACGAGCTGTCCGGCCTGCCCGAAGCCGAGCAGGTCGCGCTGTTCCTGCACCCGCGCAGTGCGCAGCCGATGGCCGAGGCCGACCACCGCGCCTTTTTGAGCATCAGCAATCCTTACCCGCTGGACGTCGAGCGCGAGCAGGCGGAGTTCGCCAGTTGGTACGAACTGTTTCCCCGCTCGGTCACCGACGATCCCGTCCGCCACGGCACCTTCAACGACGTGCACGGGCGCTTGCCGATGATCCGCGACATGGGCTTCGACGTGCTGTATTTCACGCCGATCCACCCGATCGGGCGCAGCCACCGCAAGGGCCGCAACAACGCCCTGACCGCCGGCCCCGACGACCCTGGCAGCCCCTACGCCATCGGCAGCGAGGAGGGCGGGCACGAGGCGATCCATGCCCAGCTCGGCACCCGCGAGGACTTCCGGCGGCTGGTGGCCGCCGCCGCCGAGCACGGCCTGGAGATCGCGTTGGACTTCGCCATCCAATGTTCCCAGGATCACCCGTGGCTCAAGCAGCATCCGGGCTGGTTCAACTGGCGGCCGGACGGCACGATCAAGTACGCCGAGAACCCGCCCAAGAAGTACCAGGACATCGTCAACGTCGATTTCTATGCGCCCGAGGCGATTCCGAGCCTGTGGCTTGAGCTGCGCGACATCGTCGTCGGCTGGGTGAAGGAAGGCGTGAAGATGTTCCGCGTCGACAACCCGCACACCAAGCCGCTGCCGTTCTGGCAATGGCTGATCGCCGATGTGCGCGCGCTGCACCCGGAGGTGATCTTCCTCGCCGAAGCCTTCACCACGCCGGCGATGATGGCGCGGCTGGGCAAGGTCGGCTACAGCCAGAGCTACACCTATTTCACCTGGCGCAACACCAAGGCCGAGCTGGCCGCCTACTTCACCGAACTCAACGAATCGCCGTGGCGCGAGTGCTACCGGCCGAACTTCTTCGTCAATACGCCGGACATCAACCCGGCGTTCCTCCACGAGTCGGGGCGGGCGGGGTTTCTCATCCGCGCGGCGCTGGCGACCATGGGCTCGGGCCTGTGGGGCATGTATTCGGGGTTCGAGCTGTGCGAGTCGGCGCCGGTGCCCGGCAAGGAGGAATACCTGGATTCGGAGAAGTACGAGATCCGCGTCCGGGACTTCAACGCGCCCGGCAACATCATCGCCGAGATCGCCCAGCTCAACCGCATCCGCCGGCAGAACCCGGCGCTGCATTCGCACTTGGGGCTCAAGGTGTACAACGCCTGGAACGACCGGATCCTGTACTTCGGCAAACGCAGCCCGGACGGCGGCAACTTCGTGCTGGTGGCCGTCAGCCTCGATCCGCACAACGTCCAGGAAGCGAATTTCGAACTGCCGTTGTGGGAAATGGGCCTGCCGGACGACGCCACCACCCACGGCGAGGATCTGATGAACGGTCACCGCTGGGACTGGCACGGCAAGCACCAGTTCATGCGCATCGATCCGGCGCACCAGCCGTTCGGCATCTGGCGGATCAGCGCTTAGGTACATTCCTGTGGGGCGGGCCTGCTCGCGATGACGAGGCATCAGGTCATGAACGGGTGACGGGCAAACCGCCATCGCCAGCAGGCCCGCTCCCACAGGGCATCGGCTGTTCTCGGGGCGGGCGGTCTGCCCGGCAATCCTCAGCACTGACAGGAGTTTCACATGGCGAAGAAAACCAGGTCAGCCACCTTCATCAAGGATCCGCTCTGGTACAAGGACGCGGTGATCTATCAGGTTCATGTCAAATCCTACTTCGACTCCAACAACGACGGGATCGGCGATTTTCCCGGCCTGATCGCCAAGCTCGACTACATCGCCGAACTGGGCGTCAACACCATCTGGCTGTTGCCGTTCTATCCCTCGCCACGGCGCGACGACGGCTACGACATCGCCGAATACCGGGGCGTGCACAGCGACTACGGCACCATGGCCGACGCCCGGCGCTTCATCGCCGAGGCACACAAGCGCGGCTTGCGGGTGATCTCGGAGCTGGTCATCAACCACACCTCGGATCAGCACCCCTGGTTTCAGCGTGCGCGCCGGGCCAAGCGCGGGTCGGCGGCCCGGGACTTCTACGTGTGGTCGGATAACGACCAGAAGTACGACGGCACCCGGATCATTTTCCTCGACACCGAGAAATCCAACTGGACCTGGGATCCGGTGGCCGGCCAGTATTTCTGGCACCGCTTCTATTCCCACCAGCCGGACCTGAACTTCGACAACCCGCAAGTGATGAAAGCCGTGCTGGCGGTGATGCGCTATTGGCTGGACATGGGCATCGACGGCCTGCGCCTGGACGCCATCCCGTACCTGATCGAGCGTGACGGCACCAACAACGAAAACCTGCCGGAAACCCATGACGTGCTCAAGGTGATCCGGGCGGAGATCGACGCCAACTACCCTGACCGCATGCTCCTGGCCGAGGCCAACCAGTGGCCGGAGGACACCCAGCTGTACTTCGGCGACACCGACGCCCAAGGCCTCAACGGCGACGAATGCCACATGGCGTTCCATTTCCCGCTGATGCCGCGCATGTACATGGCCCTGGCCCAGGAGGATCGCTTCCCGATCACCGACATCCTGCGCCAGACCCCGGAGATCCCGGCCAACTGCCAATGGGCGATCTTCCTGCGCAACCACGATGAGCTGACCCTGGAAATGGTCACCGACAAGGAGCGCGACTACCTGTGGAACCATTACGCCGCCGACCGCCGGGCGCGGATCAACCTCGGCATCCGTCGCCGGCTGGCGCCGCTGATGGAGCGCGACCGCCGGCGCATCGAGCTGCTCAACAGCCTGCTGCTGTCGATGCCGGGCACGCCGACCCTGTACTACGGCGATGAGATCGGCATGGGCGACAACATCTACCTCGGCGACCGCGACGGCGTGCGCACGCCGATGCAATGGTCGATCGACCGCAACGGCGGGTTCTCCCGCGCCGACCCAGCCAGCCTGGTGCTGCCGCCGATCATGGATCCGCTGTACGGCTATCAGTCGGTCAACGTCGAGACCCAGGCCGGCGACCCCCACTCGCTGCTCAACTGGACGCGGCGCCTGCTGGCGGTGCGCAAGCAGTCCAAGGCGTTCGGCCGCGGCAGCCTGAAGATGCTGTCCCCGGCCAACCGCCGCGTGCTGGCCTATACCCGCGAATACACCGGCGCCGACGGCAAGCACGAAATCATTCTGTGCGTGGCCAACGTCTCGCGCAGCGCCCAGGCGGTGGAGCTGGACTTGTCGGCGTACGTCGGCATGGTGCCGGTGGAGATGCTCGGCGGTAATGCGTTTCCGCCCATCGGTCAGCTGAGCTTCCTGCTGACCCTGGCGCCGTACGGCTTCTACTGGTTCGGCCTGGCGGCGGAGAACCAGATGCCGAGCTGGCACGTGGAGCCGGCCCAGAGCCTGCCGGACTTCACCACGCTGGTGCTGAAAAAGCGCATGGAAGAGCTGCTCGAAGCGCCGGTCCGCGCCACGCTGGAGCAGGGCATCCTGCCGGACTGGCTGCAGAACCGCCGCTGGTTCGCCGGCAAGGACGCTGCCATCGAGCGGGTCGAGCTGGCGTACGGGGTGCGTTTCGGCGACGCCAGGCATCCGGTGTTGCTCAGCGAGATCGAAGTGATCGCCGCAGGCCAGGTCAGCCGCTATCAATTGCCGTTCGGCTTCATTTCCGAGGATCAGGTCGGCCCGGCGTTGCCGCAGCAACTGGCGCTCGCCCGCGTGCGCCGGGGGCGTCAGGTCGGGTTGATCACCGACGCCTTCAGCCTGGAAGCGTTCATCCGTGCGGTGCTGCAAGGCCTGCAGGCCGGGACGGCGCTGGCGTGCGAGGCCGGCGAGATCCGTTTCGAGGCCACACCGCACCTGGCGGCCCTGGGCCTGGGGGACGAGCCCGATGTGCGTTACCTGTCCGCCGAGCAGTCCAACAGTTCGGTGGTGATCGGCAACGGCCTGGTGCTCAAGCTGATCCGCAAGGTCGCCCCGGGCGTGCACCCGGAACTGGAGATGAGCGCCTACCTGACGGCGGCGGGATTCGCCAACATTTCACCGCTGATGGGCTCCGTGGTTCGCCGCGACGCCCAGGGCGAAGACAACCTGCTGATGATCGCCCAAGGCTACTTGAGCAATCAGGGCGATGCCTGGGAATGGACGCAGAACAATCTGGAGCGGGCGCTGCGCGATGAGCTGGCCGCTGCCCGTTCCGAACAGGAGCAGCACTACAACGCGCTGGGCGAGCTGAAGGACTTTGCCGGGATGCTCGGCCAACGCCTGGGCGAGATGCACCAAGTGCTGGCGGCCCCGAGCGACAATCCGGATTTCGCGCCGCAGGTGTTTTCCGCCAAGGAGGCCAAGGCCTGCGGCAAGGACGTGGCGGCCCAGGTCGAGCATGCGCTCACGCTGCTCAAGGCCCACCAGGGCGAGCTCGGCGAGGCGGACCGCGGACTCGTCACGCGCTTGCTGGAACACCGCAAGGCTATTCTCGGCCACGTCCAGGCGCTGGCGGAACAGTCCGTCGGCGGCCTGCGCATCCGCGTCCACGGCGACCTGCATCTGGGCCAGGTGCTGGTGATCAAGGGCGATGCCTACCTGATCGATTTCGAGGGTGAACCGGCGCGGCCGCTGGCCGAGCGGCGGGGCAAGCACAGCCCGTACAAGGATGTCAGCGGCGTGCTGCGTTCCTTCGGTTACGCCGCCGCGATGGCCCTCAACGTGCATGCCGTCGACAACAGCCCCGAGGCCGAGGCGGCGCGCCGGCGGGTGGCCGGGCGCTACCTGGAGCAATCCTGCGAGGCATTTGTCCAGGCGTATCGCCGGGCGGCAGCTAGTCTTGATCATGCCTGGCAAGATCCTGAAGGTGCCGACGCCGCACTGGCGTTGTTCGGCCTGGAGAAAGCGGCCTACGAAGTGGCCTATGAAGCCGAAAACCGCCCCGCCTGGCTGGCCGTGCCGTTGCGCGGCCTGCACGGGCTGCTGAGGGGGCTCAAACCCTTTTCCGGTCTTGATGGAGAGCAGTCATGAGTGTCTCGAACAGGGAACAGGGTCACGTCAAACACACCGCGCTGCCGCGCGCCAAGGACATCGAAGCCCTGGTGCGCGCCGAGCACCACGATCCCTTCGCCATCCTCGGCCCCCACGGCGACGGCGCCGGGGGGCAGTTCATCCGGGCGTACCTGCCGGGCGCGTTGAGCGTCTCGGTGCTGGACCGCGACAGCGGCGAGGAACTCGGCCCGCTGGAGGCGACGGCGACGCCGGGGCTGTACGTCGGCCATTTCGGCCAGGTCCGGCCCTATCTGTTGCGCACCCAGTGGGCCGGCGGCGAACAGGTGGCGGAAGATCCCTACAGCTTCGGCCAGTTGCTGGGCGAGATGGACCTGTACCTGTTCGCCGAAGGCAATCACCGCGACCTGAGCGCCTGCCTCGGCGCGCAACTGAAGACGGTCGACGGCGTCGACGGCGTACGTTTCGCGGTGTGGGCGCCGAATGCCCGCCGGGTGTCGGTGGTCGGCGACTTCAACGTCTGGGACGGGCGCCGCCACCCGATGCGCCTGCGCCATCCATCCGGGGTCTGGGAGCTGTTCGTTCCGCGCCTGGGGGCCGGTGAGCTGTACAAGTACGAAATCCTCGGGCCCCACGGCATCCTGCCGCTCAAGGCCGACCCGATGGCGCTGTCCACCAGCCTGCCGCCGGACACCGCATCGAAAGTCGCCACGCCGCTGCGCATCGACTGGCAGGACGAGGACTGGATGAGCGGCCGCGTCGAGCGCCAACGGCCTGCGGCGCCATTGGCGATCTATGAGCTGCACGCCGGTTCCTGGCAGTGCGAGCTGGACGACCTGGGCGAAGTCGCCCGCCAGTACACCTGGCCGGAACTGGCCGAGCGGCTGATCCCCTACGTCAAGGATCTGGGCTTCACCCACATCGAACTGATGCCGATCATGGAGCACCCGTTCGGCGGTTCCTGGGGCTATCAGTTGCTGTCGCAGTTCGCGCCGAGCGCACGCTACGGCACGCCGGACCAGTTCGCCGCGTTCGTCAACGCCTGCCACCTGGCAGGGCTGGGGGTGATCCTCGACTGGGTGCCGGCGCATTTCCCCACCGACACCCATGGCCTGGCCCAGTTCGACGGCACGGCCCTGTACGAGTACGGCAACCCGCTGGAAGGTTTCCACCAGGACTGGGACACGCTGATCTACAACCTCGGCCGCACCGAAGTGCACGGCTACATGCTGGCGTCGGCGCTGCACTGGCTCAAGCATTTCCATGTGGACGGGCTGCGGGTCGATGCCGTGGCGTCGATGCTCTACCGCGACTATTCGCGCAAGGCCGGCGAGTGGGTGCCCAACCGCCACGGCGGGCGGGAGAACCTGGAGGCCATCGACTTCCTGCGCCACCTCAACGATGTGGTGGCGCTGGAGGCGCCGGGCGCGTTGGTGATCGCCGAGGAATCCACCGCCTGGCCCGGCGTCAGCCAGGACACCCAGCAGGGTGGCCTCGGGTTCGCCTACAAATGGAACATGGGCTGGATGCACGATTCGCTGCACTACATCCAGCAGGATCCGGTGTACCGCGCCCATCACCACAACGAACTGAGCTTCGGCCTGGTGTACGCCTGGTCCGAGCGTTTCATCCTGCCGATCTCCCACGATGAGGTGGTGCACGGCAAGCATTCGCTGATCGACAAGATGCCCGGCGACCGCTGGCAGAAGTTCGCCAACCTGCGGGCGTACCTGAGTTTCATGTGGGCCCATCCCGGCAAGAAGCTGCTGTTCATGGGCTGCGAGTTCGGCCAGTGGCGCGAGTGGAACCACGATCAGCAGTTGGACTGGTATCTGTTGCAGTATTCCGAGCACCAGGGCGTGCAGAAACTGGTCGCCGACCTCAACCGGCTGTACCGCGAAGAGCCGGCGCTGCATGAGCAGGACGACGTGCCGCAGGGGTTCCAGTGGCTGATCGGCGACGACGCGATCAACAGCGTCTACGCCTGGCTGCGCTGGAGCCGGGACGGCACGCCGTTGCTGGTGGTGGCCAACTTCACCCCGGTGCCGCGCCAGTCCTACCGGGTCGGCGTGCCGTTCGCTGGGCGCTGGAACGAGTTGCTCAACAGCGATTCCGACACCTATGCCGGCTCCAACTACGGCAACGGCGGCGGCGCGTTCGCCGAAGAGGTGCCGAGCCACGGGCAGGCGCTGTCGCTGGAACTGAACCTGCCGCCGCTGGCGGTGCTGATCCTCAAGCCGGAAGGTTGAGCGAAGGTGTCCGGCCAGGCAGTACCGAGGCTGCATGTGCCGGCCTCATCGCTAGCAAGCTAGCTCCCACAGGTTTTGCGGATGTCCACAAGGCCTGCGAACGCCCGAGAACCCTGTGGGAGCTAGCTTGCTAGCGATTGCGACCTGTCAGCCACCGGAGATGTCTGTGGGGCTCACCAACGCATCCGCACACCCAGGCTGCCGATCAGTCCGTTCAGGTCGTTGTCGTCCACATCGCTGCTGTAGTCGGCGCTGACGTACAGGCTGACCGTCGGCGTCATGCGGGCCACCAGGCCCAACCCCAGTTCCACCGTCGATGACTTGCGGCTGCTGCTGATCTTGTCCACCTGATCCAGCGTCACGGTGTTGCCGGTGTACACCGTGTGCCACAGGTTGGTGCGCACGTAGGGTTCCACCGGCAGGCCGTTGAGGTCGTAACTGCCTTTCAAGCGGGCGCCGACCCGGCCGCTCCACGCCGAAATGTCGCTGGAGGACGCGTTGCCCGATCCCGCGTACGGCGTGTCGAGGGTGATGCGCTGGTTGATCAATTGCGCCTGCGGTTCGACCACCCAGTTGTCGGTCAGGCCGATGGGGAATCCGCCCTCGACCGAGAACGTCATCGCGCTGCCTTCGGTGGCCAGGCGTGCCCCTTGCTCGTTGCGGCTGAAGCCGCTGACCCGGCCGCCGCTGGCCGACAGGTCGACGTGCCAGCCTTGGGCACCGGTCAGGCTGTAGTAGGCCCCCAGGCTCTGGCCTTGCAGGTTGAGGGTGTCGCTGGTGGGGTCGGCGAGGGCGCGGCTGGTGACCAGCCCGCCGCCGTTGGCCTGGATCTGTTTGACCCCGCCGATCAGGCCGATCCGTTGGGTGTGGCCGTTGTCGCTTCGCACCGTCAGCACCGCAGGGCCCTTGAAGTCGCCGCTGCCGGGCGTCGCGAAGCCGGGCGAGAGCACATCCAGCTGCGCCTGGCGCGAACTGGCGCCGTACAGCCGGTCCCAGGCGCCGGGGGCCAGGTCTTCGGTGATCAGGTGTTCGCCCTGGCGGTCGGGGCGCGGGTTCAGGCGTTGCGCCTCAGGGGTGACGAGGGTCGCGGGCAAGGTCATGACCGGTACATCCTGGCGATACCACGGCGTGGTCTCGTCCTGCGCAGGGCCGGCCTGCGCCTCCATGGACGAGCACAGCAGGATAGAGCTTGAAAAGGTGCAGAAGGTGATTGTGATCTCATGTGAGGTGAGTGAGGTTTTCATGGAGGTCAACCTTGCTATCGCATGCGCTGTCTCGCCTTGGCGTCTCTCCTACCCCGAATGAGGGGCGACCGAATGGAGCGGGGCGAACCGTGGCCGCCCGTTTTCGCGAGTGTCCGAAGGCCCGCCCCGGGTAGTGATTCCGGGGGTAGTAAGGTAGAGATAAGAAGACCTGCGCCAGTGCGTCAAGAAATTGGACGATAAGCGGTAGGCGCAAAACGGGCGCCACAAGCGATTGTTTAATGTGACTTATATAAGTTCTTGTTTGTGCGGCGTATCGCTCCGCGAGCACCCGCAGAGAGGCGTCCGGACAGCCGACAACCGGTCACCATTCGATGCGCAAGCCGAGGTCGGCGCTCAGTTCCCGGCTGTCATTGCTGTCAATACTGCGGCTGTAGTCGGTGCTGGCGTAAACGGCCACCGACGGCGCCAGCGACACCGTCACCCCCAGGCCCACCTGCGCGGTGGACGCCGCCTGGCGGGTGTCGATGCGGTCGGCATCGTCGAAGGTCACGCTGTCGGTGCCGGCGAACGTGCGCCACAGGTTGGCCCGCAGATAGGGGTGCACCGGGCGTCCCCAGACGCTGCCGTTGCCCTTGAGCCGTACGCCGAGGCGCCCGGTCCACGAATCGTCCGAATGAAACGAAACCCGCGCGACTCCGTCGTCCTGGCTGTCGAGGGCGATGTTCTGGTGGATCACCTGCACCTGCGGCTCGACGGCCCAGCCATCGTCCAGCGCCATCGGATAGCCCGACTCCACCGAGAGCGTCAGGGCGTGGCCGCGGTTGTCCAGTTTCAGGCCCCGGTCGGAGCGGCTGTCGCCCGAGAAGCGGGTGCCCATGGCCACGGTGTCCACGTACCAGCCCTGCGGGTCGAGCAGCGTCCAGTAGAGGCCGCCGCTGTCGCCCTCAAGCCGGACTTTGCCTGCCTGCTTGCCGGATATGCCTTGGTTGAACCCATCGACATCGCCCCGCAAGCGGCTGTGGCCGATGAAGAACCCCACGCGGTGGGTTCGGCCTTCGGCAGAGACCGAGTCCATCAGGTCATGGCCGACCTGGAACCCGGTGAGCGAGCCGTCCAGGCGTGGCGCGACGGTGCCGGCCCACGTGCGGTCGATCTGGTTGCCGTAGGCCCTGGCCCACCCGGCGCCGAACGTGGCGGGTTGCCCGGTGAGGCGTTGGTCGCCCTGGCGCTCGTGGTAGGTGCCCAGCGCGTTGAGGGTCAGGAGCGCGGCAACCGGGGGCAGCACCGACCAGGTCGGCACCTCCGGGCGGTAGAGCGGAATCGGCGCGGCGCCCGGAACGGCGACCGGCAAGGGCACAGGCGTGAACACGGCGGGGGTGCCGGGGGAAGCGGCTGACGCAGTGACCGGTGCCGCGACCGGCACAGGCACCACGGGCACCGACAACGGCGGCAGCGCCGGGTCGGGATTGGGCACGCTGACGACCTGAGGCGCGACCACGGCCGAGCGCAAGTACCAGTTGTTTTCCGTCCCGGCGGTGACGCCGCCCTTGAACAGGAAGTAGTCGTAGGCGCCGGCGGACACCGGGCCGCGCAGGGAAAACGCCGTGTTGTCACTGGTGGCGGTGCCCAGGGCCTGCACCAGCTCGATGCCGTTTTCCCGGGTCAGTGCGCCTGTACCCTGGAGGTTGGTCACCGCGATGACCGTCGTGCCGGTCAGGCTGCCGTTGTTCACCACCAGTCGGTCGCTGGGCGAGCCGTCATCGGCGACCTGGCTTTGCAGCCGCAGTTGGCCGCCGTTGCCGGCATAGTTGCCCTGGATCGTCAGGGTGTCGTCGGTGCGGGTGTTGTCGCGGGTCAGGTCGATGGCGCCGGCATTGTTGACGGTCACGGCCCGTCCTGCGACGGCGGGCGCCACTTCGCCCTGTGCGGCGCTCAGCACGCTGCTGGCGTCGATGTTCAGCACACCGCTGCCGGTTTGCGGGTCGCCCAGCACCAGCCGGGCGGCCGCCAGATCCAGCTGCGAGCCGTTGCTGAGGTTGACCGTTTCCCAATTGACGGCGCGCTGGGCGAGGGCGGTCCGGGTGTTGTCGTAGGTCAGCGTGTCTTGGCCGAGGCCGCCGTCGATGCGCGGCGTCGGGCCGAGGAGGGTGTCGTCGAGGTTGCGCAAGGTCGCGCTGTCGTCATTGTCGCCCATCAGCACCGCGGAACGGATGATCCCGCCGCCGTCCCACAGGAAGCGGTCGTTGCCGAAGCTGGTGCGCACTTCACCGACGATTTCGCCGCCGCTGACGGTCACGCTGTCGTCGCCGCCGCTGACGCTGAGGTTGCCGCCGATGCGGCCGCCGGACACGACGATGGTGTCCCTGCCGAAGCCGGTCACCAGATTGCCCAGGATCTGGCCGCCGGAGAGGTCGAAGACGTTGTCGTCCAGCTTCATGTCGACCCGGCCGATGGTGCCGCCGCTCATGCGGGCGGAGTCGCCGTCCTCGAACGCCCCGGCGATCGTGCCGCCGGTCATCGTGAATTGGTCGTACCCGTCGCCCTGGGCCAGCGAGGCGATGGTGCCGCCGTTCATGATGAACGTGTCCACGCCGCTGTGCTGGTGCACCTCGCCGGTGATCCGCCCGCCGTCGATCTGCAGCACGTTGGCGCCGTCGCCCATGTCGAGGTCGCCCTGAATCGTACCGGACTGCATGAGCACCCGGTCGGCACCGCCGCCGAAGGTGACGTTGCCGGGCACGCTGCCGTTGCCGCCTGTGGGGAATGTCAGGCTGTTGTTGCCGGAAAGGTCGGTGAGCGGGCCGCTGCCGGGGCTGTCGCAGACGTAGCGGTCGTCTCCTTGCGTCGGGCTGAAGGCGCAGGCGGCGAGGGCGCCCTGCGGCAGGAGTGAGGCGAGCCCGATCGAAAGGGCCAGCCGTACGATGGCGTACGGTGCAGGAAAACCGGGCGATTTCATGCCGTATCCCCGTCCATTGGCGCCGGTGGACAGCGCAATGCCTGCACCCTAACAAGGCTTTCCCAAGGTGCCTACTGTCAGGTCTGACAGGTGCGGCGGGGTATCAGATGCGCACCTCCACGGCCAACGGCAGGTGATCCGACAGGTGCGTCCACGGTTTGTTGCCGAGGATCTGCGGGTCATGGCTGCTGGCGTTGCGCAAGTAGACGCGGTCCAGGCGCAGCAGCGGGAAGCGGGCGGGGTAGGTCTTGGCCGGGCGGCCGTGGTGGCGTTCGAAGGCTTCATGCAGGTAGTTGCGCCGGCCCAGGGCGGCGTTGCCTTGCAGCTGCCAGTCGTTGAAGTCGCCGGCGATGATCACCGGCGCGTCGTCGGGAAGGGACTCCAGCAGTTGGCAGAGCAGCTGCAGCTGCAATTGACGATGGCTTTCCAGCAGGCTCAGGTGCACGCAGATGGCGTGCACCGCCGGGTGCCCCGGCACGTCCAGCACGCAATGCAGCAGGCCGCGCCGTTCGGGGCCGGTGATCGAGACGTCGAGGTTGCGGTATTCGCGGATGGGATACTTGGAGAGCAAGGCGTTGCCGTGGTGGCCGTCGGGGTAGACTGCGTTGCGCCCGTAGGCGAAATCGCTCCACATGCTGTCGGCCAGAAACTCGTACTGCGAGGTCGGCGGCCATTCGTTGTAGCGGCTGGAATGGCGCTCATGCTCGCCGACCACCTCTTGCAGGAACACCAGGTCCGCCGACGTGCTGCGCACCGCCTCGCGCAGTTCCGGCAGGATGAAGCGCCGGTTCAGCGCCGTGAACCCCTTGTGCGTATTGACCGTCAGCACCCGCAGCCGGTGGATGGCGGGCGGGTCGGCGGGCTGGACATTGCGGCTGTGACGCTCGGGATCGCTGGACACGTTCGCTCCTCTGAATCATGGCTGCCTGTGCATGCGACTGAGCGCAGGCCAGGCAGTTCATTTTGCCTGCGCACGCCTTCGCGCCGCAGGCGGCTCAGACGAAGACGATTTCGTAGGGCAGGCGCATGCGTTCCAGGATCACCTTGGGCAGCAGCGGCTCCAGGCCCACCGCCGGCTCGCCGTTGAGCTGGCTGGCGTAGGCGTGGGTGGCGTGGCTCTTGCGCGCCACGGTCCAGGTGTCGAGCCGCAGCTTGCGCGCCCGCTGCCAGGGGATCAGCGCATGGTCGCGCTCCGGCCAGTGCCACGCCCAGACCGGCACGTCATGGAACGTGGCACCGGCCCTCTGGGCGGCCTGGGCGCTGGCGCGGCCCACCGCCTCATGGTCGGGGTTGCCGTCTTCGCACCAGGTGCTGAACACCACGTCGCCGGGGCGCAGGTAGCGGCTGATGAAGTCGGTCAGCTGGGATTCGTGCTCGATCAGGGCATTGTCGGCGAAACCGCCGCGCACCCACTTGAGGCTGTGCATCGGCAGGCCGAGGCGGCGCAGGGCCTCGACGCTTTCCTGCGGGCGGAACACGCTCAGGCGTTTCTCCGACCACTGGCGCGAGCCGGGGTGGCTGGCGCTGCCGTCGGTGATCGAGAGCAGTTGCAGGGGATGGCCCAGGCCGCTCAGCAGTTGCAGCAGGCCGCCGCAGGTCACCACTTCATCGCCCGGATGAGGGGCGATCACCACCGCGCGGGCGCCGGCGGGCACCAGGCTTTGGGTGTTGATGACGGGGATGTGTTCGATTTGCGGCGCGCTGTTCCAGATCTGCGCCGGCAGTCTCTGTTCACTCAGGGATAACGGTTTCATGGGTGCTACGTCCTTGTTGTGCGTTGCCCGCAGCCGAATGCGGCGCTTGAAATCCGGGTGCCGTCCGGTCTGTTGAGGCAGTGGGTTGCCGTGCGACGCTCCGAGCCCTGGATTGCCGCGATGCAGAGTATTGCTCAAGAAGCGCGGTTCGTCGCGCTGCAGATCAATCTGATCTGCTTTTTTTTGTCTTGCCTGTGTCGTGTGTCGCAGTTGGCCCCGTGAATCCGGGCGTTTGCTCATTCGTCTTGCTCATGCTGCAGCTCGAACAGCAGCAGCGAGCGGCCGGTGACCGAGTAGCGATGACCGAACGCGAACCGTTCCTGTCCGCGCACCTGCGGCTGGTGGGTGTCGACCAGGCAGATCCAGAAACTGCCTTCAGGCACGTCCGGCAGCGTGAAGTCGACGATGTCGTGGTGGGCGTTGACCACCAGCAGCAACGTCGCATCGCCGCCCTTGCGGCGGATCCCGGTTTCCTGGGCGCGGCCGTCGAGCAGCATGCCCAGGCAGCGGTTGTGCGCGTCGTGCCAGTGTTCGGTGGTCATCTCGCTGGCGTCGGGGGCCAGCCAGGTCACGTCCTTGACCCCGATGTCCTCGTTGTAGTTGCCCACCAGGAAACGTCCCCGGCGCAGGATCGGGTAGGTCAGGCGCAGTTTGATCAGGCGCTTGACGAACTTGAGCAGGGCCTTGCCGTCATCGCTCAGATCCCAGTTGACCCAGCCGATCTCGCTGTCCTGGCAATAGGCGTTGTTGTTGCCGTCCTGGGTGCGGGCGAACTCGTCGCCGGCCACCAGCATCGGCGTGCCCTGGGCCAGCAGCAGGGTGGCGAAGAAGTTGCGCATCTGGCGGTGGCGCAGGGCGTTGATCTCGGGGTCGTCGGTGGGGCCTTCGACGCCATGGTTCCAGGACAGGTTGTGGTTGCTGCCGTCCTGGTTGTTCTCGTCGTTGGCCTCGTTGTGCTTGTCGTTGTAGGACACCAGGTCGTTGAGGGTGAAACCGTCGTGGGCGGTGACGAAGTTCACCGACGCATAGGGCCTGCGCCCGCGCTGGTTGAACATTTCGCCGGAGGCGGTCATGCGGTTGGCGAAGTCGGCGAGCTGGCCTTCGTCGCCTTTCCAGAAGGCGCGCACGGTGTCGCGGAAGCGGTCGTTCCACTCGACCCAGCCCGGCGGGAAGTTGCCGACCTGATAGCCGCCGGGGCCGCAGTCCCAGGGTTCGGCGATCAGCTTCACCTCGCTGAGCAGCGGATCCTGGCGGCAGGCCACCAGGAAGCTGTGGCGTTCGTCGAAGCCGTCGTGGTAGCGGCCCAGGATCGTCGCCAGGTCGAAGCGGAAGCCGTCCACGTGCATCTCGCCGGCCCAGTAGCGCAGCGAGTCGGTGACCATCTGCAGCACGCACGGGT
Organism: Pseudomonas sp. B3(2017); assembly: GCF_002113595.1. Taxonomy (NCBI): domain Bacteria; kingdom Pseudomonadati; phylum Pseudomonadota; class Gammaproteobacteria; order Pseudomonadales; family Pseudomonadaceae; genus Pseudomonas; species Pseudomonas sp. B3(2017). The sequence goes on along the minus strand of NZ_NEIU01000009.1, from coordinate 49,675 downwards.
GGCTCAGGTCCAGGGTGTTGCCGGTGCCGGAATCGTTGATGTAGAAGCGCTTGTCGTCGGGCATCAGCCGGTAGTACGAGGCGTTGTCGATGCCGCGCATCGACAGGGTCGGGCCTTGTTCGTTGCCTTCGGCGGTGTGGTTGTAGACCACGTCCAGGATCACCTCCAGCCGGGCTTCGTGCAGGTGCGCGACCATCTCCTTGAATTCGGCGATCTTGCCGCTGGCCAGGTAGCGCGGGTCCGGGGCGAAGAAGGCCAGGCTGTTGTAGCCCCAGTAGTTGGTCATGCCCTTGTGCAGCAGGTGCTGGTCGTTGACGAAGGCATGGATCGGCAGCAGTTCCACCGTCGACACGCCGAGCTTGCGAATGTGGTCGAGCACGTCATCGACCATCAGCCCGGCGAAGGTGCCGCGCACGTTCTCCGGCACCGAGGGGTGGCGCATGCTGAAGCCGCGCACGTGGGTCTCGTAGATGATCGTCTTGTCCCACGGCACGTTGACGCGCTGATCGTGGCCCCAGGTGTGCGCCGGGTCGATGACCTTGCACTTGGGGACGAAGGGCGCGCTGTCGCGTTCGTCGAAACTGAGGTCGGCGTCCGGATGGCCGATGGTGTAGCCGAACAACGCCTCGGACCATTTCAGCTGGCCGATCAGCTGTTTGGCGTAGGGGTCGATCAGCAGCTTGTTGGGGTTGAAGCGGTGACCGTTGGCCGGGTCGTACGGACCGTGGACGCGGTAGCCGTAGATCAGCCCCGGATGGGCGTCGGGCAGGTAGCCGTGGAAAATCTCGTCGGTGTATTCCGGCAGTTCGATGCGTTCGAGCTCGACTTCGCCTGCATCGTCGAACAGGCACAGCTCGACCTTGGTGGCGTGGGCGGAAAACAGGGCGAAGTTGACGCCCAGGCCGTCCCAGGTCGCGCCGAGCGGGAAGGGCCGGCCTTCGCGGATGCGGGTGGGTTCGGTGTGTGTGGCGGGCTCGGTCTGCTTGGGACGGGTCATGCCAATGCTCCTGCAAAACGGGAAGGGGCGGTTCGGTCACCGTCTTCCCTGTGGGAGCGCGCCTGCTCGCGATGGCGTCGTGAATGGCGACATCGGCGGTGGAGGGCCGTCCGCAATCGCGGGCAAGCCCGCTCCCACAGTGATTGGGTCAGTGATCGATACGTCAGGCCACCGGCGGCTTGCGCGGGGCCCGAGGCTTTTTCTCGGTCGCCTTTTCGCCCGGCGGAAGGACTTTGGCGACGCCGGCCGGTTTGGCCTTGGCGGGGGCCTTGGGTTTGGTCGCGGCGGGTTTGCCGGCGGCCTTCGGCGGTTTCGTCGGCGCCAGCGCCTCGGCCTCCGCCAGCTTGCACGCCATCTCCCAGTGGCGCGCTTCCTGGCCTTCGGGTTTGCCTTCGGATTCCCAGATCTGATAGGCGAACTCGCGGATGCGTTTATCGTCGTTACTCATCGCAATGCTCCTGGACTGAACTCATGCTTTAGAAGAGTTGGATAAACAGATTGACCGGGATCTCCCCCAGCGCGGTGCTGACGTTCAGCTCCCTGTTTTTTGTGACTGCCCCGCTTGAGAAAAGTCCCTTCAGGTTTGTTTCCCCGGGGGCGAACGGCAGCATCACCCGGGTGTCGCCCCAACGCAGCGCGTCCACCTGGGGCACGGCACCGTTTTCCAGCAGGGCGGCGCAGCGGACCGGCACCACGATGATGGCCCGCTGTCCCTCATGCTCGCGGGCGAACGCGAGCACGTTGTGCGCCTGGCTGCCCAGCACCTCAAGGGCCTGATAGGAACCCCGGCGAAACAGCTCGGTGTGTTCGGCGCGCCGTTGCAGCGCCTGGGCGATCAACGCCTGCTTGAGGCGCCCGTCGCGCCACTGCGTCAGCAACTGCGCAACCGGCACGTCGGCCTGCAACGCCTGCTCCCGCGCCGGGTAGTCCACCGGCCGGCGGTTGTCCGGATCCACCAGGCTGAAGTCCCAGAACTCGTTGCCCTGATACAGGTCCGGCACCCCCGGCACGGTCATGCGCAGCAAGGTTTGCGCCAGCCCGTTCAGGGCGCCGGCGGCGGCGATGCCGTTGACCGACTTGGCCAGCGCGGTCCGCAGCAGTTCGCCTTCGGGGGCCAGCAGCAGTTGTTCGGCGAAGGTGTGCGCGGCGTGTTCGTAGGGCTCGTTCGGCGAACTCCAGCTGCTTTGCAGCTTGGCTTCGCGCAGGGCCTTGCGTTGCCACTGGACGATGCGCCCGGCGTACTCGGCCATGGACGCGTGATCGTCGAGGTCCAGCTGCAACGGCCAACTGCCGACCAGCGCCTGGTAAAGGATCAGTTCGTCGCCGGACGACGGCACCTGGTCACCGCTGCGCAGGGGTCGGGCCAGGGCGCGCCACAGCTCGACCTGTTCGGCGTACCACGGGCCGCGCTCGCTGATCGCCGCCAGGCGCGCGCGGGTGTCTTCGCCGCGTTTGTGGTCGTGGGTGGCGGTGGTCAGCAGGTTGTCGGGAAAGCTCGCCAGACGCTGTCGGTTCGCCTCGTGGAAGTCGCTGACCGGGGCGCTGAAGCGTTCGGTGTCGTAACCCACGTCGTTGCGCGACAGCAGCACCGCCGAGCGGTACAGCGCGGTGTCTTCCACGGCTTTGGCGGCGGTGGGGGAGGTCAGTTGCTGAAAGCGCACGCAGGCATGGCGCAGGATCTTGCGCGGGCGGCCCCGGGGCCTGCTGCGCCAAGGGTCGCCGCCGAGCCAGCGGGCCAGGCACTCGAGCACCGGCCAATCGCTTTCGCCCAGGCTTTGGCGTGCGCCTTCCAGGGCTTGCCCGAAGAACACCTCGTCGCGGGCCGGACGCCCCAGCGGGCCGATGTAGGTGCGGTACACCGGGAAGTGCACGATCAGCGCCTGCAACGCCCGGCGGATCGAGCCCAGGGTGAGGTCGCGGGTCATCAGGTCGTCCCGCGCCACTTGCAGCAGGGCTTGGGCGACGCTCTCGCAGTCGCTGGCCAGCGAACCGTTGAGGATCTGCTGCCGCGCCAGTTGCGCTTCTTCGGCGAACGCGGCGGGCCGCTCCGTGCGACGCTGCCAGAGTTCGCCGAGCACGTGCTCGCCGGCCGGGTCATGCTGCAGCAGCGATAGCTGGTTCATGAACTCGTAGCCGGTGGTGCCGTCCACCGCCCAGTCGGCGGGCAGCGTTTCGCCGGGGCCGAGGATCTTCTCGACATAGATCGGCAAGCGGCGCCCCGGCGTCAGCCGGTCCAGCCTTCTGCGCAGCTTGCGGCAGTAGCTGCGCGGGTCGGCCAGGCCGTCGATGTGATCGATGCGCAAACCGTCGACCAGGCCTTCGGCGATCAGGCGAAAGATCGTGCCGTGGGTGGCCTCGAACACCGCAGGCCGCTCGACCCGCAGGCCGCCCAGCTCGTTGACATCGAAGAAGCGCCGCCAGTTGATGTCATCGGCGGCGGTGCGCCAGCTGGCCAGCCGGTAGCTCTGGCGCTCCAGCAGGCGGTGCAGGCGGGCGAAGCCTTCTTCGGTCTTCGAGTCGTACAGCGTCAGGTTGCGTTCGATGGCCTGCAGGATCGGCCCGTCGTTCGCCAGTTCCGCCAGTTCTTGCTTGAGCGGGATCGACAGCGAGCGGGCGTCGCTCTGGTAACTGAGCGCCTCGAAACGGTCGGCCAGCGCCTTGAGCCGAGACCGGCGCTCCTCGTCCAGCGATTCGTCGGGCTTGAGCAGTTCGCCGTAGTCGCTGGGGCAGACCGGGAAGCGGTGTTCGTAGTGTTCGACGTGGAAGGCGCCGGCATCGAAGGCCAACGGCAGGGTGGCTTCCTGCAACGCGACGCCGTAGTCGCTGCCCAGGAACGGCAGCAGCAACTGGCCTTCCATCAACGGGTCGGGGGAGTGCCACTGGATGTCGAAGAACTCGCCGTAGGGGCTCAGGCGTCCCCATTCCAGCAGGTCGAGCCACCACGGGTTGTCGCCGCCGCCCACGGCCATGTGGTTGGAGACCACGTCCAGGATCAGGCCCATGCCGTGCTCGCGCAGGGCCGCCACCAACTGGCGCAGCGCCGCTTCGCCGCCGAGCTCCGGGTTGACCCGGGTCGGGTCGACCACGTCGTAGCCGTGCAGGGAGCCGGCCCGTGCGGCGAGCAGCGGCGAGGCGTACACATGGCTGATGCCCAGCCGGGCAAAATAAGGCACCAGCGGGATCGCCTGCGCGAGGGTGAACCCCTTGTGGAACTGCAGCCGCACCGTGGCGCGCAGCGGCCGGGCCGGCGGCGCGCTCATCGGTCACGCTCGGCGGCCTGCAGGCGAGCGCAGGCGAGCAGTTCCAGGCGCCGTGCGGCGTCCGCGCCGTCGAGCAACGCTTCGCCGAGGCCCGGCAAGCGCCTCGACCAGTTGGGGTGGGAGTCGAGGGTGCCGGGCAGGTTGGCTTGCTCGTCCAGGCCCAATGCATCTTCCAACGGCAACAGCACCAGCGGCGCCCGGGTATGGCCGAGGAAACGCACGCTGGCGTCCACCACCTGATCGGCCTCGTGGGATTCCTCGCGAAAGTTCTGCGGATCCTGGCTCAGGGCGGCGCGCAGGCCTTCGCGCTCCCGCTCGCGGTAGCGGCGCCAGTCGATTTCGCCGTTGGCGTCGATCAGCCCCAGGCGCGCGTTCCAGTCGATGTCGCGGCCGTGCCACCAGCCGTTGAGCGTCGGCAGGTCGTGGGTGCTGGTGGTGGCCAGCGCGTTGTCGGGCCAGTCGAGGATCGGCTTGAAACGGGTGTTGTCCTGTTCGAACAGCAGCACGCGCATGCCGAGCATGCCCCGGGCGCTGAGCTTTTCCCGCAGCCCGTCGGGCACGGTGCCCAGATCCTCGCCCAGCACGATGGCCTGATGGCGGTGGGACTCAAGCGTCAGCAGGCGCAGCAGGTCGTCCACCGGGTAGTACAGGTAGGCGCCGTCCGCCGGGGCCGAGCCGTTGGGGATCACCCACAGGCGTTGCAGGCCCATGACATGGTCGATGCGCAGGCCGCCGGCGTGGGCGAAGTTGGCGCGGAGCATGTCGATGAAGGCGCGGAAGCCGTTGCGCACCAGGCCCTCGGGGGAGAATGCGGAGATGCCCCAGCCTTGGCCGCTGCGGTTGAGGATGTCCGGCGGCGCGCCGACCGTCAGCGAGGCGAGCAATTCGTCCTGGAAGCTCCAGGCCTGGCTGCCCGCGCCGTCGGCGCCCACCGCCAGGTCGGCGATCAGGCCAATGCCCATGCCGGCGCTGCGGGCGGCGGTCTGCGCGCGCTCCAGGCCGCGGTGGATCAGCCACTGGCAAAAGGCGAAGTAGCCGATGCGGTCGGCCTGCGCCTCGGCGAACGCCTTCAGCGCCGCGCCTTGCGGGTCATGCCACTGGGGCGGCCATTGGCGCCAGTCGAGGCTTTCGCCGTTGGCGGCGCGCATGGCCTGGATCGCCTCGAACCGGCAGTGGTTCTCCAGCGCTTCGCCGCCGGCATGGCGGAAACTGGCGAAGTCCGGATGCAGCGGGTGCTGGCCGGCGATGAACCCGTCGTACAGGGCCTGCAGCAGCGTTTGCTTGGCGTCGGCGGCGGCCGGCCAGTCGATCAGCGTGAGGTCTTCCAGGTGCCTGAAGCGGTCGCTCAGGCCGCTGCTGTCGATCGCATCGCGCAGGGCCCGCTCGCCCAGGATCATTCCCGGCGCGGCGTACAGGGCATTGAGGAACAGGCGGCTGGACGGCGAATAGGGGCTGTAGCGCCCGGTGTCGGCACTGAACATCGCGTGCAGCGGGCTGATCGCCAAGGCATCGGCGCCGCGTTCGCCGGCCACCCGGGCCAGTTCCTCCAGGGCCTGGGTGTCGCCGAAGCCTCCGTCGCCGGGGCGGCGCAGGCCGTACAGTTGCACGCTCAGCCCCCAGGCGCGGGGAACCGGTTGGTCCACCGCGTCGGCGACGGTGTAGCAGCGCGGCGGCGCCACGGCCAGGGTGAAGCGCTGGCCGGCGATGTGCACGTTTTGGTAGCCCACCGGAACCAGGCCCGGCAGCCGGGCCTGGTCGTCGAGCCTCAGGGACAGGCGTGCGCCGTCTTCAAGGTGGATTTCGCAAGGTGTGTCGGCCTCGAAGTAGCGGGCCAGGTCCAATGGCGTATCGACATCGACGGTCAACAGGGGCGGCAGGCGGCGTTCCTGCTGGCGTTGCTGCAGTTCCAGCAGGCTGGCGTCGATCTCCTGGGCAGTGCCGGCCGGATGGCCGAGTTCGGTGAGCACCGCGCGCAACACCGCCGGGGCGACCTTCTGCGGGCGGCCGTTGGCGTCGATCCAGTCCACGGCGAGGCCTGCCCGGCTGGCGAGGATTTCCAGTTGCGCATCACTCATGCACGCTCTCCGTCAAAGGGGGCAAAGGGGTGGCGGCCGTGAGGCTGACCAGCGCGCAGTGCGCAGGCAGCAGGCCCGGTTCGGGCCACTCGTCGGCGGTTGCCGGGAACAACCGCCGGGCGTCAGGGCGTGGAGGGTTGACCTGCGGCGAGTCGCTCAGGTTCAGGTCGATTCGCAGTTCGCTGCCGTCGCCCAGCCGCCAGCGTGCGCTGACGGCGCCATGGCCGAGTACTTGAGTGCCCAGGGCCTGGGTGCCGGGCAGGTGCGGGATGATGTGCCGGTGACGCAGCTGCAGCAGCTGCCGGTACAGCGCCAGGGTGGCGTGTTGCCGGGGCGTGGCGGTGCCTGCCGGCCGTGGTTGCGAAGCGAGGAAGGTGCGTTCGGCGTTGGGGTCGGGAATCCGCTCCCGTGCGTGCGGGTCGGCGAACGCGCTGAAGGCGGCGAATTCGTTGCGCCGGCCTTCGCGCACAAGTTTCGCCAGTTCGCCGTGATGGCTGGTGAAGAACAGGAACGGCTGTTCGGCGGCGTATTCGTCGCCCATGAACGTCAACGGAATCATCGGCGACAGCAGGAGCAGCACCGTGGCGGCTTGCAGCGCCTTGGGCGCGGCCAATTGATGCAGGCGCTCGCCTAGGGCGCGGTTGCCGATCTGGTCGTGGTTCTGCAGGAACAGCACGAAGGCCGTCGAAGGCAGGTGTTCGCTGGGCTCGCCCCGTGGCGTGCCGTGGCGGGAGATGTCGCCCTGGAACACGAAGCCCTGGCTCAGGCACCGGGCCAACTGTTCGGTCGGGTGTTCGGCGAAGTCGGCGTAGTAGGCGTCGGTCTCGCCGGTCAGGAGTACGTGAAGGGCGTTGTGGCCGTCGTCGTTCCACTGGGCGTCGTAGGCCTCTTCGAGCAAGCTGGCCTGATTTTGTTCGTTTTCCAGGGTCAGCCAGACGTGGCGGGCCGGATCCACCTGCCGGCGCACGCGATGGGCCAGTTCCTGGAGGAAGTCCGGATCCTCGATGGCGTGCACCGCGTCCAGGCGCAGCCCGTCGAAGCGGTACTCAAGCAGCCACATCAGCGCGTTTTCGATGAAGAAGTCCCGCACTTCGCGGCGGCGGAAGTCGATGGCCGCGCCCCAGGGCGTGTGCTTGTCCTCACGGAAAAAGCCCTTGGCGTAGCGGTGCAGGTAATTGCCGTCGGGGCCGAAATGGTTGTAGACCACGTCGAGGATCACCGCCAGGCCATGTCCGTGGGCACTGTCGATCAGGTGCTTGAGCTGTTCCGGCGTGCCGTAGGACGCCTGCGGGGCATAGGGCAGGACGCCGTCGTAGCCCCAGTTGCGCTCACCGGGAAACTGCGCGACCGGCATCAGCTCGATGGCGGTGAAGCCGAGCCCCGCGAGACGTTGCAGGTGCTGCTCGACCTCGGCGAAACCGCCCATGGCGCCGACGTGCAGTTCGTGGATCACCGCTTCGTTCCAGGGCCGGCCGTGCCAGGTGGTGTGCCGCCAGGCATAGGCATGGGGGTCGACCACCACGCTGGGCCGCGTAAGACCACCGTCCTGCGCCCTGGAGGCCGGATCCGGCACCTCCAGTTCGCCGTCGATGCTGAAGCGGTAGCGGCTGCCGGCCGGACACGGGGTCTTGATCACGAACCAGCCGTCGGCCTGGGGCAGCATCGGCAGCGAGCGGCCGCCGTCCAGTTCGACGCTGACGTAGAACGCATCCGGCGCCCACAGGGCGAACTGCGTGTGCCCGGTCTCCAGCAGGGTTGCGCCGTGGGGCCAGGTTTCAAGGGACCGTGACGGCATCGCTGACAACCTCCCTGGTTATTTGTGGCTCGCTTTGCCCAGCGCCTTGGCCACCAATTGCTCGTAGAGTTCGGCGTAGGGCTCGACGGCCTTGCACCAGTTGAACGGCGCGGCCATCGCCCGGCAGCGCATGGCGTTGAGCAGGCCGGGGTAGGCGAACACCTTGAAGGCGCGGCTCAACGCTTCGCGGTAACTGTCGGCCGTGGATTCGTTGAACAGGAAACCCGTGACGCCGTTCTCGATGGTATCGGCCAGGCCGCCGGTGTTGCGCGCCACCGGCAGCGAGCCGAAACGCTGGGCGTACATCTGGCTCAATCCGCAGGGCTCGTAACGCGAGGGCATCAGCAGGAAATCGCTGCCGGCGAACATCCGCCGGGCGTCGGTCTCGTTGAAGCCGATGCGCACGCCGATCCGCCCCGGAAAGCGCAACGCCAGTTCACGCATGGCCTGTTCCTCTTCCGGTTCGCCGCGGCCGATGATCGCGATCTGGCCGCCGTTGCGTACGATGTACTCCGACACCGCCTCGGTCAGATCCAGGCCTTTCTGGTAGACCAGCCGCGAGACCACGGCGAACAGCGGGCCGTCGCAATCGTCCAGGCCGAACAGCTCGCGCACATGGGCTGCGTTGGTCGCCTTGCCGTCCCAGTCGCCGATGGCGAACGGCGCGAACAGGTGCGGGTCGGTCGCCGCGTCCCAGCTCTCGTCGATGCCGTTGGGGATGCCGCTGAGCAGGCCTTGCTGGGTCTTGGCGGCGAGGAAACCGTCCAGGCCGCAGCCGAAGTCCGGCGTGGTGATCTCCTGCGCATAAGTGGCGCTGACCGTGGTGATGTGGCTCGAATAAGCCATGCCGGCCTTGAGGAACGACATCTTGCCGTAGAACTCCATGCCTTCCTGTTGCAGGGCATGGGCGGGGATGCCCAGTTCCGGGCAGGAGCCCAGGCTGGTCACGCCCTGGTAGGCCAGGTTGTGGATGGTGAACAGGGTCGGGGTGCGCTGCCCGCGCCAGTGCATGTAGGCGGGGGCCAGGCCGGCGGGCCAGTCATGGGCGTGCACCAGGTCCGGGCACCAGTGGATCTGCGCCAGGTTGGCGGCGATGTCGGCGGCGGCGAGGCCCAGGCGGGCGAAGCGGATATGGTTGTCCGGCCAGTCGCGGCCGTTGTTGGCGCCGTAGGGCGAACCCTCGCGGGCATAGAGTTCGGGGCAGATCAGCACATAGATGACCAAGCCGTCGGGCATGTCCATGCGCCCGATCTTGCACGGCGGCAACGCCGCGTGGCCGCCCAGTTCGCCGACGACGTGGATCGGGTTTTCGCTGTTCATCACTTGCGGGTAGCCGGGGATCAGCACGCGGACATCGTGCAGGTGGGCCATGGCCCGGGGCAGGGCGGCGGAGACGTCGCCCAGGCCGCCGGTCTTGACCAGGTCGGCGATCTCCGAGGTGACGAACAGCACTTTCTTGCGGTTGGGGTTCTGGCCGGTCGCGGGCGTCAGCGGACGGGCCACCGGGGCGTTGATCGACCGGCTGCCGGAAACGGTCATGGCGTTCGCGTCGCCGAGGGACGAATGGGCACGCTCTCCCTGAATATCCAATGCCGCTCTGATCATTTGAATCTCCCGTGTCTTTGAACTGATTCTTGTCTGGAACAAGCGATGTCCATGGCCGGATCCTGTGGCCGGGCGCAAACGCGCCATGCATCGGAGAGCACACGCTACCCAACACGCGCAAGCAGAATGGGTGAAGAGGCCATTGCAAGAGTCGAACCAGCCGCCTTGGCCCTGTCTTTCTGATGACCTGTCGCGATCAGCAAAAGTTTCTATTGTTTTTCTACTTTGTGACCGGTCGGTCTTGTGCCGCGAAAATCAGTCTAGGCCAGATCCTAGAGCGGGCCATGACAAACGCATGAATTGTTTGACAATCCGTTTCCGGGCCTTGGAAACCGTGGGCTGCGGGGCGAGACGCACCGACGAAGTGCAGGTTTTGCGGCGGGCTTGGCCCCAAGTTGGTGACCGGTCAGTCACGATTCCGGGCGCGGGGAGGGGGCAGGTGCACTATTGCGGTGCGGTGGGCGGGGAGACAGTCAGGCATCATCGCGGGCAGGTTCGTGGCTACAGCATTCGACTGTAGACGCGTGCCTGCCCGCGAGGGCGGCGTCAGTTGAGCAAGCGCAGCGGTTCACCGGCGGCCCAGGCCTGAATGTCTTCGATCATCTGCGAAAAGAACAGGCTGTAGTTCTGCCGGCTGACATAACCGACATGAGGCGTGGCCAGTACGTTATCCAGCGTGCGCAACGGATGCAGCGCCGGCAGCGGCTCCTGGTCGAACACGTCCAGCGCGGCCCCGGCGATCTGGCGCTTCTGCAAGGCCTTGATCAGCGCCGCTTCGTCGACGATCGGGCCCCGCGCCGTGTTGACCAGCAACGCCGTCGGCTTCATCCAGCCCAATGCCTGGGCATCCACCAGGCCGCGGCTGCGCTCGCCGAGCACCAGGTGCACCGACAGCACATCGGCCTGTTCGAACAGTGCCTGCTTGCCGACCAGGGTGACGCCGGCCTGCGCCGCGCGTTCGGCCGTGAGGTTCTCGCTCCAGGCGATCACGCGCATGCCGAACACTTGACCGAACTGCGCCACCCGCTGACCGATGGCGCCAAGGCCCAGGATGCCCAGGGTCTTGCCGTGCAGGTCGCCGCCCAGGCCTTGCTGCCACTGGCCGGCGCGCAGGGCGTTGGCTTCGTTGACCAGGTTGCGGGTGGCGGCCATGACCAGCGCCCAGGTCAGTTCCGGTGCGGCGTGCCTGTAGCTGTCGGTGCCGCAGACCTTGATCCCCAGCCGGGCGGCAGCCGGCATGTCCAGCGCGGCGTTGCGCATGCCGCCGGTGACCAGCAGCTTGAGGTTCGGCAGGCGCCCGAGCAGGTCTTCGTCGAAGCGGGTGCGTTCGCGCATCACGCAGATCACGTCGAAACGGGCCAGGCGGGTGGCCAGGGTGGCGTTGTCCGCCGGGTAGTCGTGAAGGAACGTCACCTCGCCCAGCGGGTCCAGCACCGACCAGTCGACCACGTCGCGGGCCACGTCCTGCCAGTCATCGAGCACTGCAATCTGTACCGCCATCAGCCTTACCTCTTCAACGAACGGGAGGGGGGTTGTCCAGCCAGCCCAGCAGCGCCTGGTGGAACTGCGCGGGCTCTTCCATCTGCGGCGCATGGCCAAGGCCCGGGAACTCCACCAGCGTGGACTGCGGGATCAGCCGGGCGACCTGTTTGCCGAGCTCGTCGTAACGGCCGATCCGGGCTTTCACCGGCGGCGGAGCGATGTCCTTGCCGATGGCCGTGGTGTCCGACGTGCCGATCAGCAGCAGGGTCGGCATCTTCAGGTCCTTGAACTCGTAGTAGACGGGCTGGGTGAAGATCATGTCGTAGATCAGCGCCGAGTTCCAGGCGACCTGAGTCTTGCCCGGGCCGTTGCTCAAGCCCGCGAGCATGTCCACCCAACGGTCGAACTCAGGCTTCCAGCGGCCGCCGTAATAGGTGCTGCGCTCGTAGTCGCGGATGCCTTGGGCGGTGACCTTCAGTTCGCGCTGATACCACTGGTCCACGGTGCGGTAAGGGACGCCGAGGGCTTTCCAGTCTTCCAGGCCGATGGGGTTGACCAGCGCCAGCCGTTCGACCTGGTCGGGGTACAGCAGGGCGTAGCGGGTGGCCAGCATGCCGCCGGTGGAATGGCCCAGCAGCGTGGCTTTCTGCACGCCCAGCGCCTTGAGCAATTGCTGGGTGTTGGCCGCCAGTTGCTGGAACGTGTACTGGTACTGCGCGGGTTTGCTGGAGGTGCAGAAGCCGATCTGGTCCGGGGCGATCACCCGGTAGCCGGCGTCGCTCAGGGCCTTGATCGAGCCGTCCCAGGTAGCGCCGCAAAAGTTCTTGCCGTGCATCAGCACCACGGTGCGCCCGTTGGCCTTGCCGTGGGCGGCGACATCCATGTAGCCCATCTGCAGGGATTGGCCTTGGGACTGGAAGGCGAAGTGCTTGAGCGCGTAGGGGTATTCGAAACCTTGCAGTTCGGGGCCGTACTGCGGGGCTTCGGCCAGTGCGGTCAATGGCAGGGCAGTCAACGGCAGGGCGGTGCTCAGGAACAGGCCGGGCAACCAGCGGCGGAGCGGGACGGGCATGGGACGGACTCCGGTGGAAATCGGCCGATGCTGGAACGGCCGGATTAGGGCGACGTTAAACACAGGCAATACCCGCACGGGAACGTTCAACCGGCCCAGCCCAGGGTCAGCAGGGCCAGCACCCCGTAGCGGGCGCCCTTGGCGAACGTGACGATGAGCAGGAAACGAGCGAGCGGTTCGCGCATGGCGCCCGCCACCAGCGTCAGCGGATCGCCGATCACCGGCAGCCAGCTGAACAGCAGCGACCAGCGACCGAAGCGCCGGTAGTGGGTACGGGCGCGGTCCATGTGCCGTGGGCTGACCGGAAACCAGCGCCGGTCCTGATACCGCTCAAGCCCCCGTCCCAGCCACCAGTTCACCAGTGAGCCGAGGACGTTGCCCACCGTCGCCACCGCCAGCAGGCCCCAGAGCCAGTAGCGGTCGCTGGCCAGCAGGCCCACCAGCGCCGCTTCCGATTGCAGGGGCAGCAAGGTCGCCGCCCCGAACGCGGCCAGGAACAGCCCGACGTACGCCGTGGCCATCAGTGGGCCGGGTAGTCCGCCACCACCACATCAGTGCCGTCCTTTTTCAGGCCGATGACCTGATAGGCGTCGCTCATGCCGTCCATCTCCATGCCCGGCGAGCCCATCGGCATGCCCGGTGCGGCCACGCCGAGCAGGTCGTCGCGCTGGCTCAGGGCCCGCACCTGTTCGGCGGGCACGTGGCCTTCGACGAACTTGCCGTTGAGGATCGCCGTGTGGCAGGACGCCAGGCGCGGCGGTACGCCGTGCTGTTGCTTGAAGGCGCTCATGTCGGACTCGACATGATCCTCGACCTTGAAGCCGTTGGCCTCCAGGTGGCTGACCCACTTCTTGCAGCAGCCGCAGTTGGCGTCGCGGTGGACTTCGATCGGGATGAGGTCGGCGGCCTGGGCCAGGGAAGAGAAGAGCAGGACGCCCAAGGCGGTCAGACGCAGGAGGTTTGGCATGGCAGGTTCTCGACTCGGGTGACGGCCAGAAAAGGAACGCATTCTGACCGGTTTTTCCGGCTCGGCATCAACGGAGTGTTTCCAATTAATACGAAGCGGGCTGACAGCATGATCCTAGATCAAGGCTGTCAGCCCGCTGAGCGCCAGATGACAAATCCGTCAGCCGCGCAAGGTTCACCGCACCTTGAACCGCCCCATGATCGCGCTCACCCGGCCGTTCGCCTCTGCCAGCTGGCGGGTGTTGAGTTCGCTGGCCTGGCCGCTCTGCACCAGTTCGTCGACCATCTGCCGGATCTGCACCATGCTGCGGTTGATCTCTTCGGTCACGGCGCTTTGCTGTTCGGCGGCGGTGGCGATCTGGGCGCTGAGGCTGTTGATGTGGCCGACGGAGCCGGCCATCTCGTCCAGCCCGGCGTTGACCCGGGCGGTGGCGTCGGCGGCCGACTGGCAGCTGGCCTGGGTGTTTTCCATGGCGCTGACCGACGAACTCACGCCCTGGGTCAGGCGGGTCAGCATTTCGTTGATTTCCGAGGTGCTGGCCTGGGTGCGGGCGGCGAGGGCACGGACTTCATCGGCCACCACGGCAAAGCCGCGGCCCTGCTCGCCGGCGCGGGCCGCTTCGATGGCGGCGTTAAGGGCCAGCAGGTTGGTCTGGCCGGCGATGGCGCCGATCACCCCGAGGATCTCGGTGATGCGCTGGGCGTCCTGTTGCATGCTTTCGACCTTGTGGGTGGCGCTGGCCACTTCGTCGATCAGCGCCACCACGCTGCTGGAGGCTTCGCCGACGACGACCCGCGAGCGGTCGGCGTTCTCGTTGGCGCGGCGGGTGAACGCGGCGGTCTCGGCGGCGTTCTGCGCGACGCTTTCGGCGGTGGAGCTCATTTCATTGATGGCCGTGACGGTCTGGTCGGTTTCCGAGGCGTGGCGCAACAGGATCTGGCTGGTGTGCGCGGAGGTGCGTTGCAGGTTGTCCAGGCTCGAGGCCATGGCGCCGGTGGCCTGGGTCACTTCGCCGATCATGTTCTGCAGATAGGCGATGAACGCATTGACCGAGTGGCCGATGGCCCCCAGTTCGTCCTCGGCGCGGATGGTGATGCGCCGGGTCAGGTCGGCGTCGCCGCTGGACAGGGAATCGATGTTGGCCTTGAGGGCCTTCATGCGCTGAATCAGTTGGCGGATGGCATAGACCTGCCACAGCACCAGCAGGATCACCAACGGAATCTGCAAGAGGCTCAGGGTGCCGAGCACGTCGTCGCGCTGGGCGGTGATGGTGCTTGTCGGCAGGGCGGTGGCCAGGAACCACGGGGTGCCTTCGATCGGGCGCATGAAGAAGGTGCTGGCTTCGCCGTTGTCGTCGAACTCGCTGCGCTGGGTCCGGTCGCGCTGCTGCAGGCCGGCCTTGACCTGGCTGGCGAAGGGCGAATTCAGCTCGCTGATGTTCTTGAGCACGATCGGGCCGCTGATGCGCGAGCTGTTGCTGATGATCTTGCCGTCGGCCTCGACGATCAGCATTTGCGCGTTGAGGTCCTTTTCCTTGCGCGCCACCAGGTCGTTGAAGAAGCCCAGCGTCACGTCGATGGTCGACACGCCCCAGGCCGCGCCGTTCTTCTGGATGGCCATGGCGCAGTTGGTGCGCGGCTCGGCGCTGGCGTCGTCCTTGTAGGCGGCGGCCCAGGCGCACTGGCCGCGCGGGGTCTGCATGCCGCCCTTGTACCAGCTCTGGTCGTAGTAGTTGGGGGCCGCGTCGCTGTTCCAGAAGGTGTTCACAGCCAGTTTGCCCGAGGCGTCGCGGTGCCAGAACGTGCTGAATTTGTTGCGTCCGGCCTCACGCTGGCCCGGCAGCGGCCAAATACCGCCGCCGAACACCTTGAGTTCGCCGTACTGATCCACCAGGCCCGGCAGCACCGTGTCGATGGCCGCGCTGTCGAGCAGGGGGACGGTCTGGGTGATGCTGCGTTGCTGGGCCTGGACCTTGTTCAGTTCGCCCTGGATCTGTTCGGCGACTTCGGCGATCCGGTTGAGCGCCACTTGCTCCTCGGTCTGGCGCAGCTTGGGCGCGACCAACTGACTGATGCCGACCACGGTCAACACAGAGAGCAAGAGGATGAACAGAACCAGAAACAACGTGTAGCGAGCCTGAATGGTGCGGAATGCGGGCATGAAGACCAGTCCTTGAGCGGCGATTCTTATTGTGGGCAGCGAAAAAAACACGCAGGTGTCCTTAGCTATCGTCGGCGTTTCGCGAAGCTTTAGGTACTTTCGTGCCAGAACGGCAGTGGGCGACAAACGGGCGTATCCGAACTGTTACAGAGAAACTAACCGAACCGTACGTTAGAGCAAAATAACTACTTCCGCCGTTCGCTTATGCCGCTCTGGGTCAATGGATTCGGGGTGTCCGTCATTTGTGTCAAGAATGTACAAGAATTGTAAAAAAGGACAGAAAACGGTTGGTGCTATCACTTTGCCGGCCGATACTCGCGTCCAATCAAGTCGTTCACCAAGGACTTTCCATGTTCATCCCGCAAGGAGCCCAATCATGACCGTCGGCTATACCGGCGCCTGGCAAAGCAAGGCAGGCTTGTTGGTCAGAGACACCCGTTCATCGAGCAAGCCCGTCTCCCAAAGCGTCAAGGTCAAGCAGATGCTCGCCCTGGTGGGCAACGACCCCACCGCGCTCAACACGGCGGAGATGGACAGGCAGCGCCTGCACAAGAACATCAAGGGGTTCGATCCGGAAAACGTTTCGCCCAAGCAACTGGGCACCCTGAGCACGTTCCTGCGCAGCCGCGGGCTGATCTCCGACATCACCGCGATGACCTTGCTCAACGCCGGCGACAAGTTCGACCGCTTCGGCGTCCAGAAGGATCCGGATGCCAAGTTCAACGCACTGGAGTATTTTGCCACCCAACTGGACACCATCCAGAACAACAACCTCAAGGGCAACAAGTACGCCAACGGGTTGATTCCGGAATACAAGAAAGCCATTTACGTGCTGCAGAACCTGAAGACGTACGGACAGGGCGGCGAACGTGCCCTTCCGAGCGACAAGGGCGTCAACGCCAAGGCGTGACGAACGACAAAGGCCCGCCCCCTCAAGGCGGGCCTTTTTTGCGTCAAGGCCGGGCGCTCCGCTGCAGGTCGTCCTGCAGACCCTGCATGTAAGGGCAGTGCAATGTCAGCGCGCATTGCCGAACGCCCCGGTGGAACAGCGCCAGCCAGCCGTTGCTCCCGTCATCCGGCGTCACGCCGCAAAACACGAACCCGGCCTGCGACAGGGTCTGCAGATCCGAGGCGAAGTCCTGCCCCAACCTGAGCCTGAGGGAAATCCGCCAGCGTTCCGGGAGGCCGATCAACTGCCGGGCCAACTCCGCGTCGAGCGCCTCAAACACCCCATCGTAGCGGTCGCCGCGCAAGCGCAGGCGTGCCGCGGGGCCGACCCAGGGCTCCGCTCGGTGATCCGTGCCGAAGACATCGCACAGGTGCTGCATGAGGCGCCGAGAACTGTGTGGCCAACGTTGTGCAGGCAGAGGCCGCCGATGGCCGGCGAGGGGCCGGTAACCGATGACGACGGACTCCGGTTCCGGATCGCCGACGGGCGAGGGCGCGTAGTCCGCAAACAGGGCGGTGCCGTGAAAACCCAGCGTCTCGGCCATGCGCTGGGTGTAGGGGTGCCGGGTCACTTGCTTGATCGTCACGCCCCGGTAGCCCATGGCCTCGGCTTGGGTCAACAGCTCCCGGCCCAGCCGTGTCGCGATGCTTCGGCCGCGGGCATCGGGGTGCACCACGCTCAGCGCCAGTTCGGCGGTGCGCCCGCCCTCGTCGCGGATCAGCGCCGCATGCCCCACCACCCGGTCAGCGCTCACCGCCAGCAGGGAGTGCCAGCGGCCATCCGTTTGGTTCTGGGTGATCATGCGGGGCAGATACACCTGGGGTTGAACGTAATGGTGTGCGTAGACCTCGCGGAACAACTGAGTCACGGCGGCCGCATCGTCGCTGCGGTAGCGCCGCAGAGTGACCGGCTCCATCACGGCTGCTCCCGGGGCTGATTTTGGTAGGGGCGCAGATCCACCACCCGCCGGCACTTGCCCGAGCGCGGATGGCGCAGCAACTGCTGCACCGTGCAGCGGCCGATGCGCAGCTCCAGCAAACCGTCGGCGATCAACCGTTCGATCTGCGGGTTCTGTGCGGTCAGCGCATCGCGCAGCGACTGCCCGACTGTCTCGGTGCCGGGGCATGAGGCGTCCGGCACCCAGTTCAGGCTGACGACGTCCCGGCCTTCGCATTGCTCGATGAGCAGCTGCCAATCGTCACTGGCGGTGATGCGCCGCACGCACTCGCCGATGGCGTGCGGCTCCAGGCTCAGGATGCCGACCCGCACCCGCTGGCTGTCGCTGCTGCGGCCCGTCAGCGCGAACTTGCGCTGCGGCGTTCCGGGCGGCTCCCGCCAGCAGGCGCGGTCGCCGACCGGATAGCGGATCAACGGCATCAGGCGGCGGGTGAGGTTGGTGACCACCAGCCGGCCGGAGCGGTTGCAGGCTTCGATCGCTTCGCCCGTTTCCTCATCGAGGATCTCCAGCAGGCTGTGGCCGTCCGGCGTGCGGTGTTCATCCATCGCGCAATCGGGGTGGCGGGTGCCGATGAGCCCGGCATCGACGCTGGCGTAACCGATGGACGCCACGCGAGCCCGGGGAAAGGCCCGTTCGAGCAATCGCCGCTGGCCGGCGAATACGCTTTCGCCGCCGTAGAGCAAGGCCGTGACGCCCTCAAGCGTCTGGCCCCGGCCGGCGAGCCAGGCGGCGAACGTCAGCAGTTGCGCGGGCACGCCAGCCAATACGTTGATCCGATTGCGCACGACCGCCTCGGCCAGGGGCGCCGGATCCACGCTGCCGGTGAAGGGGTACTCGGTGATGGCGGTTCCGACGTGCGCGAGGGCATCGTGGACGAAAATGAAACTGGCATACAGATCGCCGACAAAGAACAGGTTGGCCACCCGGTCGCCGTGGTTCAGTTGCAGGGCCAGGCTGCGGCCGAAGTCCCGGGTCAGCATGTGCCATTCGTCACGGCTGAACACCGACAGCTTGCCGTCGCCGGTGGTGCCGCCGGTCTTGAACACCAGGGCGCCGTCTGCCTCACCCGTCAGCACCGGCCAGCGGTCAAGGTGTTGAGCGTCTTTCCAGTATTCGCCGGGATCGACGACCGGCAGTTGAGACAGTGAACCGAAGTCCCGGGGGGCGTCTGCATGAAGCAGTCGGTAGTAGCGCGAATGCCGACGGGCGAACGTCACCAGCCCGTTCAGCGTTGAAGTGCTCAGCATAATGTTCTCGACAGTGGATTCAGGGGGAGTGAGCGCTGCGCCAGCCATCAGCGGCGCGAGTCGATCAGCAATGGCGTCTTGCCGCTGTGCCGGTTGCGGGTGAACCGCTCGGCGGGGCACCTTTCGATCTCCAGCGTCAGCAATCCGGTGTCGATCAAGGTCGCCAGGATCGGGTAGCCCAGCAGTCGTTGGCGGGCATCCTCGACCGGCCGTTCGCTGCGGATCCGCAGGCGTTCGAGGCCGTCGGGGGCATGGTCGAGCAGCACCTGAAACGCCGTCTGCAGGTGCTGCGCAAGCTCGGCGAGGGAGATGAAGTCGGTGCCGATGCGAATGAGCTTGCCGTGGCGATCCAGCAGCTCGAAGCGCGGCGAAACCAGACCGCAGGCACAACGGCCTGGCACCCAGCGTCCGCTGTCGCCGATGTCATAGCGTTGCACGTCCTGGCTCTGAACCCCGATCGGGGTGAACAGCAGGCGCCCGGGCTCCTGACCGTCCACCGGCCGGTCGGCATCGAACGCGACGATCTCCAACTGTTGGGTCTCGCTCATCAGATGAAAGATGCCATCGCCCGTGGCGCGGCAGGCGTGCCCCAAGGGGCCTGCGTCGACGCTGCCGTAAATGGCCGAGCGGATCAGCGAGACCCCGCAGCTGCGCATCAGCGCTCGGCTTGGCTCGCTCAGGTGCTCGCCGCCGGTGAACACCTTTTCCAGGCCGCCGTAGGCCCGCAGGCGTTCCTGTCCGTCGAGAAACAGGCGGTGCAGGGTGCTGGGCATGCCGACCAGCACCGTCACCCGCAGGCGAATGATCAAGTCCACGATTTCGCGGTAATCGTCATCGGCCGGGGCGCCCATGGGCAGGTGGGTGACGTCGAGCAGTTCCAGGGCCTTGGCGAAACTGAAGAATCCGCCGTACAGCCCGCCGCTGAAGAACAGGTTCATCACCCGGTCGCGGGCCGGTTCCAGGCCCGCCGCAAACAAACCGTCGGCGGTGGCGCGCATGTGCCGGCGGAAGTCGCGGTGGCTGAAACCCGCGAGCGCCGGGGCGCCGCTGCTGCCGCCGGAGCGAAAGTACAGCTGCGCCGCCGGGTCGACCGGTCGCTGGGTGAAGGCGTCCTTGGACAGGATCGGCCGCTCGCCGGGCGGCGGCGCGGCGGGCCCCTCATCCAGCGTGGTGCGGCTGCCCGACAGGGCCGCGGTCAGGCTGACCGACACTCGTCGGCTCAGGCGCTGCAAGGCGTAGACGCCATCGTGGGGTTCGCCGGGGTAGCCGTCATGGATGGACGGGGCCGGCGCAAGGCGGGTGACGCCGGCGGTGAGCAGCCGGCGCGACAGGTCGGCCACGTCCTGTTCGGCACACTGCAGCGCGCAGCTTTGCAGCCTGTTGCGCCACGGCAGCAGGGTTTCAGTCAGCTGCGCACGGGGCACCGGGCAGAGGTGCACGGTGCGAAACAGCGGCGACGGTGTCAGCGGCTGGTCGTGGCTCCA
This sequence comes from Pseudomonas sp. B3(2017), assembly GCF_002113595.1. Taxonomy (NCBI): domain Bacteria; kingdom Pseudomonadati; phylum Pseudomonadota; class Gammaproteobacteria; order Pseudomonadales; family Pseudomonadaceae; genus Pseudomonas; species Pseudomonas sp. B3(2017). Next base: position 29,624 of record NZ_NEIU01000009.1, on the reverse strand, counting down.
GATCACCCGCCAATGCCGGCCGTCCCAGACGTGGCCGGTCTCTGCGGCGAAATGCCGGCCCAGCCGGGCCATCGCCGTCACGGTGGTGATTTCCGACGCCTCCTCAAGGGTCGGCTCAAGGATCGGCCAGTGCTGCGAGCGGCGTTCGAACGCCTGGGCCAGTGCGGCGCCGATCCGCTGCAGCACAGCCGGCTCGTCACTGTCCACCAGCAGCCATTGCGGGCTGGAGCAGGCCTGTTGGTCGAGACGGCAGACTTCGTCGACCACCGCCTCCAATGCTGCCGGCGAGGCGCTGTCCGGGGTCAGGTACGCGAAGCTGATGCGGTGGCCCCAGTCGATCCAGCGGCAGCCGGGCGGCAACTGTCGGCTGATCGCCTGCAACGCCGCTTCGCCGCCCCAGGCCGAGACGCCGTCGGCCCATTGGCACAGCTCGCGGGTTTGCGCGGTGGTGGCCGGCAGTACCGCCACATGGCCGGCGAGCAGGCCGTCGGGGGCGCAGTGCACCAGCGCGTGCAGCAGTTGTGCGGTCAGCCCCGTGTCGCTGGCGCTGGGGCGCAACCAGTTGACGTTGCCGGCCAGCAGGCTTTCGACCACGGCGCAGAAGGCCAGCAGCGGCGCATTGCCGGGGGTGATGTGAACCACCAGGCCCAGCGGGCTCCAGCGTTCAAAGCGCGATTGCCGGTAGTCGGTGCGGCGCAAGGAGTCCGGTTGCTCGCCGAGCTCGCGCTCGACTTTTTCGCGCAGCGCCGACGGCTGGCAGAAGTCGATCAGCGCCTGGCGTTGCTCGGCTTCCAGGATCGGCAGGGCAGAGACGTCCCGCAGACGTTCGGCAAGGGCGGCGGCTGCGGCGATCACGGTCGTTGATCGCACTGCGGTTGCCAGGCGTTGCGGCAGTTCGGTGCGCAGGTGTTCGAGTGCGTCGCTGAGGGTGCAGTCGTCGCGCAGGTGTCCGTTGATCAGGTACATGTCAGTGGGTCTCCAACAGTTCGGCGGCGGCCATGGCGCAACTTCTGCCTGGGCTGGTGCCGGCGCGTCCGTGCAGTTCGAACCAGTCGCCGGTCAGGCCGCAGCCGCAGTCGGCGCCGGGGTGCAGGGTGGCGAGGTCGCTCATGACCACGGCATGGGCCGGGCTTGAGGTGATGTAGGGGGAAACGAAGCCCAGCAGGCCCGGACGGCCGTAGGGCTGGACGCGCAAGTCCGCCGGATCGCGCACGAACGCCTTGGCGTACACCGGCACATGAAAGCGGTGCCGGGCGCATTCGATGTAGGGCACCGCGTGCTCGACCGCGCCGTAGCCGTCGCGGCAGCGGGCCGGCGTGATGCCCAACTGTTGCTGAATGCGTCGGTAGAACTGCTGTTTGGGGATCTCTTCGCTGGCACGGGCCTTCCAGCCGCCGCCGAAGAACGCCAACGAGTCCGGCGGCAGCTGCAGGTCAGGCAGGCCCTGGGCGCTCATGTGCTGCAACGCTTGCCAGAGAAACGCGGGAAAGCCCAGGATGCGCACCGGCAGGCCTTGCTCGGCGAACGACTGCAGCGCCTGGACGACGCCGAACAGATCGAAGCGATGGCCGTCGGCGGTCGGGCGCAAGGCGTAGGCCACCCGGTGGGCCGGGGCGAACCGGCACAGGAACTGATCGGTGTAGGAGGTGCCCAGGCTGATGCGGCCCTGGGGCTCGTAACTGAGCAGCAGGTAATTGCAGGGCGCGTGCGGCGTGTCCCACCCGTAATGGCTGAAGATCCGGCCGACCATGAACTGCGCGGCCTCCAGGCTGCGCCGGTCATAGCGCATGCGGCTTTTCTGGCCGCGGGTGCCGGACGAGGTGAGTTCCAGGGCGTCTTCGCCGGTCGGGCTGAGCAGCATGCGGCGCTTGAAGAAGTTGGCGAACACCGGCGGCAGCCGCGACCAGTCATCGAGGCTGTCCAGATCCGCGACGGTCAGGCCGTTGGCCTGGAGCCAGGATTCATAGCCGGGCGTGTGCCGGGCATGGAACCGCGAGACTTCGGCCATGGCCCGGTCGAACAGGCCCGGCGGTACGGATTGCGGGCAATAGGGCTGCGTCAACGCGCAGAGCGCATCGCTGTGGGGGAAATGGAACACGGATTGTCCTTATTGTGGTGCCGCAGAAGTTCGGCCGTTTGGCTGGCTGCGAAGGAAACGGTGGAGCAGGGGCAGGCTGAGCAGGCCGCCCAGCGCGGCCCAGAGGGCAAAGGAGGCCAGCCGGGTGCCGCCGCCGACGGCGACGATGAGGGCGCCGCCGGCCCCCATGACGCCAATGGACAGCATGCCGGCGGCGGCGGACACCAGGCCTTTGCTGTCATCGCTGGAGAACAGCGCCAGGCGATACAGGGCGGCGTTGCTCATGCCCACGCCGAGGGCGTAGACCGAAAGCCCGCCGATCAGCCAGACCACCGAGGGCGAGGTCGCGGCTGCGCCGGCCAGGATGAGGAGTCCAAGGCAGAAGGGCCAGAGCGAAAGGCGGATCACGGCGGTCAGGTCGCGGCTCGCCAGCAAGCGGTCGAGGATCAGGTTGCCGACGATGACTGCGCAAAACACCGGTATCTGCCACAGCGCGTACGCTCGGGTGGACAGGCCTGAAACCTCTACCAAAAGCAGCGGCGCCAGCCCGATCCAGGCCATCAGCGGCAAGCTCATCAGGCCCAAGGCGAGGCAAGCGCCCAGGAACCTGCGGTTGCGCAGCAAGGTCAGGTAACGGCGGCCGATCCGGCGCCAGCAGAACGGGGATGAAGCCTGTGGCGTGCGGCCGTGCCGCAGGCTGGCGACCGTTTCCGGCATGCACAGGTAGAGCCCGATCCATGCGACGGCGCCGATGATGCCCAACCCCAGAAACAGGTCGCGCCAACCGATCCATTCCAGCAAAAGACTGCCGAGCAGCGGGCCCAACAGGGGAGACAGCAAGGCGACGTTGCCCAGCAGCGCCATGAGGCGCACGGCGTCGGCCTCCCGGAACGCTTCCTGCAACGCCGGATAGCTGACGGCCACGACAAAGCCCAACCCGATGCCTTGCACAAAGCGCAAGGCATTGAAGGCTTCAATGCTGTGGGTGGCCCATGCCGCCGCGCAGGCCGCACTGAACAGCGCACAGCCGGCCAGCAGGGCGGGGCGTCGGCCGAACCGATCCGACAAGGGGCCGATCAGCCATTGCAGGCAGGCGCCGCCGATCAGGTAGAGATGAAAGGCATACGGAACATGGCGCGTATCGGCTTGCAGCTCGCGGGTGACGGCTGACATCGCGGGCATGACCACGTCGCTGGCCAGGTAGGTCAGGCTTTCGAACAGGGTGATGGCCAGGCAAAAGCCGAACACCTGTACGGGCCGAAGGGGGATGAGGGTTCTTTGCATGCGCGTCCATGGCGGTCAATCGATGAGGAGCGCAAAGAATAGGGGGCGGGGGCGGGAGGCTGCCACGCCGCAGGTGTGACCCGATGTTTGGCCGATTTGCAACGTGTTGCCAAAGAGGCCTTTTCTGCGCTGGCCGGTTTCTTTTCCGGTGCGTTTCAGGCCGGGTGCCCCACGAAAAATGCCCACATCCTCGTGGGCATTCCTTCAGGTGTTCATCAATTGGTTACAGTTGAATGGAGCGCGACAGGCTCCTGGGCGACGGGCTTATCGATGGTAGTAATAGCCGGGGCCTTGCGGAGCGTAGTAACGGTGACCGCCATGCCAGCCGTCGTGGGGAAAGATGATGCAGCCGCTGAGGGTCAGCAGTGCAAGAACCGGAATCAGCCAGGTGATTCGACGCAGCATTTCGAAAATCCTCATGGTTAAGGCCGCCTGCGAGCCAAAACTCGTCGTCGGCTGTAACATGAGACCCCGCCCGCTGCCGCGCATCCCCGCAATACGGTAAGCGCATGGCATGCAAGCCGATACAAACCGGATACATTCCAAGATTCAGGAACCCGCAATGACCCAGTCGCAACGCTTGAAATATTCGATTCTGATCGCCCTGGCCGTTCTGGCGATCATGCTCGGCCTGTCCTGGCTGCAGAACGCCGGCATGATCGGCGAGAAAACGTTCCAGTACATCGCCATCGGTGTGGCGGTGGTCGTGGTGGTGATCAATGGCGTGATGCGCCGCAAGGTCAAGCCCTGACGGCGATCGCAGGCGGCCTCACTCGGCGTTGAGCACGGCGCAGGCCTGAGGGTGCAGGCTGTAGCTCTTGTCGGCGTTGTAGATGACCACGCCTTCGGTGCACAGGCGTTTGAGCACTTCGCGCACGCTGAGGAAGGACAAGGGAATGTCCAGGTCCAGCAACTGGCTGTGCACGCCGCGCACACCCAGGCGGCGGTCGTTCTCGGCGGCGACCAGCAGGGCGTCGATGACTTTCAGGCGAATCAGGCTGGTGCGCAGGCCGAAGCTTTTGAGCAGCAGGCGGATGCGCTCGTTGCCGTGGCGCTCGGGGCGTTGACCGAAATTGCTCGCGAGGGGGCCCATCGAAGCGCCTTGCGACGCCAGGCTACCGTCCGTTGGTAGTGGTGGGTTGTACATGGGATTACTCCTTTCTCAGAGCCTGATCAGGAAAATGTGGCTGCTCTCTCTGTAACAAGACGAATCAGCACGCCAAATCATGAAGGTCAAAATGTAGAAAATTTGTCGCCGATTCGTTGTTTCTCCGTCATCACGGGGCGGAACGGGCGTCGGGCCGATTAAATTTTTTTTACCGGGCTCGTTCTCTGATAAGGCTCATTGCGCGTGGACGCGTGGGTGTTTCCGGAGCGGATCCGGTCTGTCCCGGTGCCCGGGCAAGACGATCGGACCTGCTCTTCGGCATTTGATCAGGAGCGAGCGTGATTATTTCCAGGCAGTTAACCGGACTGGCCCTTGCCGGTATGTTTCTCGGGCTGAGTCTGCCCGCCCATGCGTTGAGCCCCTCGGCCCAGACCGGCGCCGACATCCGCCGCACCGGTTTCGGCGTGCCGCACATCAGCGCGCAGAACGAGCGCGGCCTCGGCTTCGGCATCGGTTATGCCTACGCGCAAGACAACCTGTGCCTGCTGGCCAACGAGATCGTCACCGTCAACGGTGAGCGTTCGCGTTATTTCGGGCCGGAACAACTGACGGTCGAGGAACGGGAGAACCGCGTCAGCGACCTATTCTTCACCTGGCTCAATACCCCGCAGGCCGTGCAGGCGTTCTGGCAGGCGCAGCCGGCCGAAGTGCGCGACCTGGTGGAAGGGTATGCCGCCGGCTACAACCGATACCTGGCCGAACGGCGCCCGCAGGGGCTGCCGCAGCAATGCCAGGGCGATTGGGTGCGTGACATTTCGGCCCAGGACCTGGTGAAGCTGACGCGCCGTCTGCTGGTCGAGGGCGGGGTCGGGCAGTTCGCCGAGGCCCTGGCCGGCGCCACACCGCCTCAGGCGAGCGCCCGGATCGCCGACGATGCGCGGGCCTACCGGGTGGCCGACCTGCACATGCAACGCTTCGCGCTGGATCGCGGCAGCAACGCGGTGGCCGTGGGCAGCGAGCGCTCGTTCAACGGTCGCGGCATGCTGCTGGCCAACCCGCATTTCCCCTGGGTCGGCGGCATGCGCTTCTATCAGATGCACCTGACCATCCCCGGCAAGCTGGACGTGATGGGCGCGGCCCTGCCGGGCCTGCCGGTGATCAATATCGGCTTCAACCGTCACCTGGCCTGGACCCACACCGTCGACGCGTCCAAGCACTTCACCCTGTACCGTCTGCAGCTCGATCCGAAGGATCCGACCCGCTACTTGCTCGACGGCCAATCGGTGCCGATGGGCAAGCAGACCCTGACCGTGCAGGTCAAACAGGCCGACGGGCAGGTCGTGCCGGTGACGCGTGACGTCTACAGCTCGCAGTTCGGGCCGGTGGTGCAGTGGCCGGGCAAGCTCGACTGGGACAACCAGTACGCCTACAGCCTGCGCGACGCCAACCTCGGCAACGACCGGGTGCTGACCCAGTGGTATTCGATGAACCGCGCCGCGGACCTGAAAGCCTTCCAGGACTCGGTGCACAAGATCCAGGGCATCCCGTGGGTCAACACCCTGGCGGCGGATGACAAGGGCCAGACCCTGTACATGAACCTGTCGGTGGTGCCCAACGTCAGTGCCGACAAACTGGCCCGATGCAGCGATCCGCGTGCGGGCCTGCAAATGATCGTGCTCGACGGCTCGCGCCGCGACTGCGCCTGGGACATCGACCCCAAAGCGGCGCAGCAAGGCATCTACGCCTCCGGCCAATTGCCGCAGCTGCTGCGCAAGGACTTCGTCCAGCATTCCAACGATTCGGCTTGGCTGGCCAACCCGGCCCAGCCGCTGACCGGGTTCTCGCCGCTGATCAGCCAGGAAGGCCAGCCGTTGGGCCTGCGTTCGCGCTTCGCGCTGGACCGCCTGGCCTCGTTGGGCAAGAAAGGCAAGCTGTCGGTGCAGGACCTGCAGGCCATGGTGATGGACGACCAGGTGTACCTGGCGACCCAGGTCATGCCGGATCTGCTGAAGTTCTGTGAGGCGAGCGCCGACGGGCAAGCGCTGAAAACGGTGTGCGCGGACCTTAAGGCCTGGAATGGCCGGGCCGACCTGGATGCGGGCCTTGGGCTGGTGCACTTCCAGAACATCATGCAGGCCTTGCAGGAAGCGCCGGACGTCTGGCGTGTCGCGTTCGATCCCCAGCAGCCGCAGACGACCCCGCGCGGTCTGGCGGTCGAGCGGCCGGCGGTGGCCAAGGCAGTGGGTGAAGCGATGCAGGCGTCCGCCGAATCGGTCGCCAAGATGGGCCTGCCGGCGCAAGCCCATTGGGGTGACGTGCAAGTGGCCAGCAGCGGCGCGCATCACACGCCGATCCATGGCGGCCCGGGCACGCTGGGCATCTACAACGCGATCCAGAGCGTGCCGCGCGAAGATGGCCGGTTGGAGGTGGTGAGCGGCACCAGCTACCTGCAGGTGGTCACGTTCGACGACAACGGGCCCCATGCCCAAGGGCTGCTGGCGTTCTCGCTGTCGAGCGACCCTGCGTCGCAGCATTCGAAGGACCAGACCGAAGCGTTCTCGAAAAAGCGCTGGAGCGTGCTGCCGTTCACCGAACAGCAGATCAAGGCCGATCCGCAGTATCGGTTGCAGACGGTGCGAGATACCAACGAGAAGGCCGGGAAGGTGGCGGCGCAGTAAGCGCCGCTAAACGGATGCAGCATGAAGGCCGTACCCTTTGCGGGGTACGGCCTTCAGCTTTTCGGGGGTTGCTGCGGCATCGAGTTGATGACCGGATTGCCGTCCTGGTTGCGGGTCAGGTAGACCGGCAGCACCTTGGGCAGCGAGGTCACGAGGCTGTCGAGCTCTTTGACGTTGTAGATCCCGCCGACCCGGATCGTGCCGGTGGCGTTGTCGGCGAGCATCAGCGGCTTGGCCAGGTAGCGGTTGATCTGCGGCAGGGCTTCGGTCAGCGACAGGTTGTCCAGCACCAGCTTGCCGCTGCGCCAGGCCAGCGAACTGTCGTTGGCGTAGGTCTGGCTGATCTGCGGCATGAAGTCGCCATGATGGTAGCGGGCCTGCATCGACGGCCCCAGGCGCAGGCCGTCGCCCGGCAGCTGTGCATTGCTGGTGACCAGCACCGAACCTTCGATCAGGTTCACCTTCACCTGATCCTCGTACATCCAGACGTTGAAGCGGGTGCCGGTGACACGGATCCGCCCCTCGCCGGCACGGACGGTGAACGGGTGGTTCGGGTCATGGCTGACCTCGAAGAACGCTTCACCCTTTTTCAGGGTGACATGGCGTCCGTCCTTGTAGTTGGCGTAGGTCAGTTCGGTGTTCAGGTTCAGTTCGACCTGGCTGCCGTCCTTCAAGGTGACCTGGCGGACATTGCCGGAGGCTTCGACATGCTGGTAGCTGTTGGGCAGCCAGCCCAGGTTCCAGCCGGCCCAGGCCGCCAGCGGCACGGCCAGCGCGCTGAAGCAGGCGGCGGTGGCGTACTGGCGCCAGGTCCGGACGGGTTTGCCGAGGGGCACGACCACGGAGGGTTCCGGGCGCGGCAAGTGCTCGGCGATGTCCCAGATCTCCAGCATCGCCTCGTACTCGAACGCGTGCACGGGATCGGCATCGCGCCACTGCTCGAATGCGCGACGCTCATCGGCCGTGCAGTCGACCGCGTGCAGGCGCATGCACCAGTGCGCGGCGGCATCGGTGATCGCGTCGTATTCGGCTTCCGAAAGGGTGTTCTGGGTCATCGAGTCGTCCTGATTTGCTGCATTCTAACCTTGACGGGAAGGGGACGAGAACAGCCGTCATGGCTAATTCCCATCAATGAGGCCCGTTTTTCCCGTACGACATCCTGAAAACAGGCTGTATTGAGAACAGTATTCATACGCAGCGTGAAAAAATGATCAAAAGACGGGTCCAGTCGCCGGCGCTCGGCGCGTCTGGCGCGCTCATCACAGAAAACGCGCAGGTTCGGGGGGGCTGCGCGTTTGCACGTACGTTCGTCAGACCGGGCCGGCCGGACGCTGGGGGACGGGATCCAGTTGGCGGCCCATCTCGCAGATGAGGAAGGCGATCGAGTCGGCATTGCGCAAGATCGTGTCGATGCGCGGCACGGGGTTGGTCGGGTGAAGGAACGCGGTGCGTGCCTCATCCAGCGTGCGGCTCGATGTGGCGGCGAGCACGGCCTTGGCCACATGCTTGGTGGCCGTTTCCTGATCCATGTCGATCCAGGCGCTGTCTTCATCCTCCCAGCGGGTGAACAACTGCTCCCTGGGGGTGGAGCGGGACAGGGCTTTACGCTGAAACGCCACCTGATCCTTGTGCATTTTCTTCCCTGCGTGGGTAATGGTGGCGATCAGGTCCGAGAACGGTCGTCGCGCTTCGAGCGACGCGATATCCACGGCGCCGCTGACCTGATGGGCCAGCTCATGGAGCAGCGTTGCGGCTTGCGCGTGGCAGTCGACGTCGAACGGCTGAGTCAGGCCCGACTTGTAACAGTCCAGTTCCTGGTTGAAGAAGTGCTCGGTGAAGTGAATTCGATTGCGGTGATCGACATCGACCACGAATGCAATCACGTTTTCCTCCGCGTGTCGGCTGGATCCGATGACGAAACGTTCAGTGTCGAGCAGGTCGTCGGTCGGCTCCACCAGCGCCCGGCAGACCGGCTTAACGGCATTGGCGATCTTTTCCATCAGATCGGTGCCAATGGTGTTGAGGTCGAAGAATTCCTTGAGAAACCGATCGAGCCGGGGGGCGGACGCCAGTGTTTTGAACTGGGCCAGGTTGTGCAGGCTGTTGAAGGCGTAGTGTCGGGCCAGATACACCGCCTGCATCAACGCGCGGGCCTTTTCCGGATGGCAGGCGCGAATCTGCTCCATGCCCTGGGCTTCGACGTTCATCTTGAGCCCGACTTCGCGCTTGCTCGCGTACCGGTCAAGCAGTCTCGACATGGCCTTGCCGTAATGGACGGTATGCTGGTTCGGATCGATCGCCCACAGTCCGGATTTCGTCCTTTCCAGTGCCGGGCCCTCCTGGGTGTCATCGATGAGACGCCATCCCATTCCTGCCCGGGCGGCGCGGTACACCTTGCCGGCCACCGCCGCGTAGCGCTTCACGCTCGTCGGATCCGCAAAGGTGCCGCTGACCCTGTCGCGCTTGAGGTTCTGCAAGGACACCATGGGCGCCTCGAATGCCTTCAGGCAGGTACGGGCCGGCGCCGTCGACCTGATCTTGTCCCACTGCGGATCGGGCAGGGCCGGCGCAGGTTCCGCAGCGGCGGCCTCTTGGAGGCCGAACAGTGATTTCAGGCGCAAGCGTCTCAAAACGACCAGTTGCGCGGCCGCGTTGATGATGTCGCCCAGCGCTTGTTTCCAATGGTGGTGCTCCAGCGCCTCGACGGAGTGTCGCAGATCCTTGAGGCTTTGCCACAGGAACGGTATGGCGCCGATCTTGCCGGGCAGCAGCATGGCGAGGAGGTTGACGGTTTTCCCGAACATTCGTTTGACGGTTTCCCAGTCCGGCAGTGCGCCGGTCAGCGACTGCCCGGCGATCAAGCGCTCCAGCAGCAGGATGTTGTCGGTGAACAGCCGATCCAGCAGGTTACCGCCGATGGGGCTGAAAGCCAGGGACATCTCGCTGGTCTGTCCGGCACTGTCCTTGAACAGTGAAGCGAACACTGATCGCTGGGCCTCGGGCAGGCGTCGTACCAGCATATCCTGCAGTGTGCCGGGCACGTTGAACGCGGCGATGACAGCCGCTTCGTCGGCGAACTCGCGAAACACCTGTTCGGCATGGTAAGGCGCATACAGCACCTGCGGCCCGGCGATTGCGCGGGGTGGACCGATCAGGTAAAGGCCCAGCGCCTGTACCGGCTCGGCGCCGGCGGTCTTGACCAGCTCCAGCGGGCGCACCAGGGCATGTGCGCCCTGGACGAGGCTCCGGGCGACCGCATCCGGCATGTCCAGCACTTGATGCACGAGGTCGAAGGCGACGGCAGAAAGGTATTGCTGCAATTTCAGCGCATGGGCGTGCTGAAGCAATTGCCAGGACACTTGCCGGGCGAAGCGTTGCTTGCGCACGCCTGACGCATCGGTCGACAACGCTTCGCTCACCTGCCTGGCAAACGTGGCGGGGATCTCGAGCGAGAGCAACAGTTGCCGGATGGCTTGGCGGTTCAGGCCGGCCGGCACAGGTTCGAGTGAGCGCAGGGCAACCGTGAAGTCGCCTTGCGTTTCGTCGACATGTCGCAGGGCATATTCCGTCAGGCTGCACGCCGGCCCGGCCAATGCCAGCACCGGGGCGATTTCGATCTCGTCCGGATTGAGCCCAGCGCCGGGGAAGCGGCGCGCCAGCAACCGGTTGAGGGTTTCGCGCACCTGGTCGGTCAAGGACGGCAGTCCGTGCAGATAGTCTTCGTTGTCCAGGATCCTCAGTTGTTCGAGCAGTTCGATCTGCAGTCGCTGATCCTCGACGGCAGCCATGCCCAACCAGGCCGGCAAGGTCTGTTGCAGGGCGATGGCACGGGCCAGCGCAGCCGCCCGTTGCAGGTTCGTGTGGGGCTGGGAGCCGGCCAGCGTCTGCAGGGCGCGCTGCAGTGAGGCGGCTTTCGGTTTGAGCTCGCGCCAATAGGTGCATTCTTCCATGAACCGGTCGAGGGACGATTCGGCCCGGTCTTGCCGCACGTCGCCGTCGATCAACCGTAGCGGGCCGAGTATGAAGTCACGGTGGAAGCGGTCGGCGGACGGCGCGAGGTTTTCCAGCAGGGTCAGACGTGCGCTGCTGTCCTGCAGACGTTGACTCAGCGCCGCCTTGGCCTGGTCGAGTGTGTCGAACACTTCCAGGCCCAGGGCCGGCGTCCACAGCAGGGCATGGCCCGAGTGTTGTGCGTCGAGTCCGCCGCGTTCGGTCAGCAGGATGCAGTTGGCCAGCGGCACGGTGTGCATCGCATCGGCGTATTGCAGGGTCAGGCGGTAGGCGTCCGGCCTGAAACCGCCAACCGCGCGACGGGTGCGCCGGTTCGGGTGCTCAGCGTTGAACACCGCTTTGACGATCTCCTCATCCTGGTGCGTCAAGTTGCCCGTGAGGGTCGCGAGATAGGCCTCCCCGCTGAGGCCGACGAACAGGGCGTGGGCGAGCCGCGGCACCATGTCGAGCAGATAGCTCTGCTGATCTTGCGTGGGATACAGTGGCTGACGGGAAAACTCCCGGGCGATGGGTATCTGTACGCTGGCGAACTTCTTGGCCTCGGCCTTCGCCCGATCCGCCAACACTTGCGACGGTTGCAGGCTGCCCGTCAAGACCGGCCGGGTGCTCCAGCGGCCTCGGGGATCGAGGCCCATGAGTCTCTCGTCGACCATTGAGCGGATATCCAGGGCCTTGTCGTAAAGGGCCTCCAGATTCACTGTGCCGTCGCTGTGGCGGTACACCTGCAGGATGTATTCGAGGTTCTGCCGTTGCTTGGTGATGATGGCCTCGAACAGCACCTTGAAAATGTCCCCGGCGATGACGTCGCCGGAAACCGTCGGGTACTTGAAGCCCAGGAAGCGCTGGCGCTCCTCCAGGCTCAATAACCCGTAGAGCTCATCCTCGTGCCCGGCGGCCTTGAACTTGGCCAGCAGCGTATCCTTCAGATCCGCATGATCCTTCAGCACCTGCAGGCCCTGGGAAGGCGTATACAGGAACGCCTCGGTCCGGCTGGTCATCAACGATCCGGCCAGTTCCACCGGTCTGGCCGGGTTCTCCCACAACCGTACGGTCTCCAGCGCGACGCTGCGGGAGGGGCCGATGGCCGTGTCGGGCCGGATCCAGCGCAGCAGATCCGTGAATTGCACGTCGTCGATGATGCGGGCCTCCCGCTTGAGCACAAGGTCGTTGAAGGCCTGCTGCGCCAAGGCGCGGGCGAAGTATTCACGGCGCGAGTGACCGTCTGCCGAAGGCTCGTCCCAATATCGCTCCATGCGATCGAACAGCAGCGGCAGCAGCATGCCGGCGATTTGCGTCAGCGATTGCTCCCAGGCTTTCGCCGACGTGGCGTCAGAGGCTTGAGACGGGTGGGTGAAGCGCACCTGGGCGTCAGGCTCCAGCGGATGACAATAGACCAGGAGCGCGGCTTCGCTCAGGGGCATCGGCGCCGGCCAGCGGGCGCCCGGGAAGCTTACGCGGGTCAGGCGCTGGTCGATGCCCGGAAACACTGTCCGCAACCGCTCGGCGAACATGTCCTGTATCGCATCCGCCAGCGTGGGGAGCCGCAGCAGTTCATCCAGCATGGCCTTGGCGTTGTCTGCCGGGCCTTGCTCGATCACCGTGCGCTGGTCATCGAAGATGTCGCCGTTGATCAGGGCGTAGGAGACTTGCACTGGCTGCCCGGAGACCAGGCGCTTGCGTTGCGCGAGTGACATCAGCGCGAGCAGCGGATCGTCCTCCTTGGCCGTTTGGATGTAGTCGTTCAGGTGGAGGGTGAGGGCATTCAGATCGAAGAACTTGCGCACGCCGCCCAAGGGTGTGTAAAGCACGGCGGCAGCGTCGTCAGGCGTGCCGTCCAAGGCAAAGCTTCCGGCCAGCGGCACCGCCGGGGCGTCTTTGGCCTTGAGCATGATGCGGTAAGCGAACATCGGCGAGCTTTCCCGGCTGCGGCGCTCATGGCTGGCCAACTCCACATGGCACAGCCATTTCAGGTCATTTTCGGACAGCCCGAGCGGCGTGCCGAGCTCTTTCCAAAGGGAAGGGGTTTCCAGGATCTGGGAAAACAGCAGCGGTGCGGGGGAAGCGGTCATCGTTGACACTCGATCGGGGCGCGGGCGCCGTGAATGGAGCGTCAAGGTTAGGTGCCGTGTCGCGTTGCAGGTGGTACACCGTTATATACGCCGCCGAGACAGCGGTCGTTCCACGCAAGGGTTGACAGCCTGTCGTCGGGGCATGGTTAATCGGCGGGCGAGTTGTCCGAACGCTGTCGTTCCCTCCAATAATTACTCTGGAGCTTCAGATGTCTGCGCCACACGATCCTGCTGTCTCGTCCACCCTGTCCCTCGATGAACTGACTCATTTGCTCGAAACCATCTTCGTGCGTCACGGCACCTCGGCCGAAGTGGCCCGGACCCTGGCCGCCAACTGCGCCGGCGCCGAACGGGACGGCGCCCACAGCCATGGCGTGTTCCGCATGCCCGGTTACGTCTCGACGCTCAGCAGCGGCTGGGTCGACGGCCGGGCCGTGCCCCAGGTCGAGGACGTGGCGTCCGGCTTCGTGCGGGTCGATGCCGGCAAAGGCTTCGCCCAGCCGGCGCTGGCCGCCGCCCGGCCGTTGCTGGTGGAAAAGGCCCGCTCGGCCGGCATCGCGGTGCTGGCCATCCGCAACTCCCATCATTTCGCGGCGCTGTGGCCGGATGTCGAGCCGTTCGCCGAAGAAGGTCTGGTGGCCTTGAGCGTGGTCAACAGCATGACCTGCGTGGTGCCCCATGGCGCCGACCGGCCGCTGTTCGGCACCAACCCGATCGCGTTCGCCGCGCCCCGGGCCGACGGCGCGCCCATCGTGTTCGACCTGGCCACCAGCGCCATCGCCCATGGCGACGTGCAGATCGCCGCGCGCCAGGGCGAGAAGCTGCCGGCGGGCATGGGCGTGGACAGCCTCGGGCAGCCGACCCAGGATCCGAAGGCGATCCTGGGCGGCGGCGCGCTGCTGCCGTTCGGCGGGCACAAGGGCTCGGCGCTGTCGATGATGGTCGAGTTGCTGGCGGCGGCGCTGACCGGCGGAAACTTCTCCTTCGAGTTCGACTGGTCGAACCATCCGGGCGCGAAAACCCCGTGGACCGGTCAACTGCTGATCGTCATCGACCCCAGCAAGGCGGCGGGGCAGAGCTTCGCCGAGCGCAGCCAGGAACTGGTGCGGCAGATGCACGGGGTGGGGCTCAAGCGTTTGCCGGGCGATCGCCGGCACCTTCAGCGGACGCGGTCGCTGAGCGAGGGGATTGTGCTGGACGGCGCGACAATGGCGCAGCTGCGCGAATTGGCAGGCCTTTGAACGGACTGTGGCCAGGGAGCACGCTCCCTGGCCACGTGTTCAGCGACGGCCGAGCAGCAGTCCCACCACCAGGCCGAACCCGGCGGAGATCGCCACGGTCTGCCACGGATGCCCGCCGATGTAGTTCTGGGTGGCTTCGACCGCCGGTTGCGTGCGGGCACGCACGTTCGTGACCGAGTCCCGCGCCTGCTGCAACTTCTGGGCGATCTGCCCGCGCAGGGTCTCCGCTTCTTCGCCGACCAGCGCGGCGCTGCTCTTGAGCAGTTTTTCCGATTCTTCGATCAGGGCTTGAAGGTCGCTGAAGGCTTGATCCTTGATCTGGTCTTCGGCGGTGTGCGCGGCGGTTCTACGGGCCATTGGGTGACTCCTTGCAGGTGAATGGACAGTGATCAATGGAGTGTGGCGCAAACTGAAAAGTTGCAGCGATTTCATCTGCGGCAGAAAAACCGCCGCCGGAGAATTCCGTCCAGCGTGTAAGATGTCGCCATTTCATGCAGCAGGTAATTTCCGATGAGTTTCAATCTGGCCGACAAATCCCTCGCAGAGCGCGCCGCGCTGGAAGACGAGAAATCCCGACTGTTCGAACTCTGGAAGACCAACCTGGGCAAGGCCAAAGGCGAAGCCGCGCGCCTGTTCGGCGAACGGGCCAAGCGCAAAGGCAAATGGGCCGAGTGGGTGCGGTCGGAGCTGGACGGCATGTCGCCGCCGGAGTACTCCAACATGGTGCGCAGCGAAGTCAACCGGCTGATGGCGGCGAACAAGTAACCCGCCGTCACGCGTTGGCGAAACAGGCGATGATCGCCTCGCGCACCTTCAGCACCACCGGATCGGTCTGGGGGCTGGTGCGCCAGCCCAGCTCCACCGGGTAACGCGGCAGCGCCAGGGGGCAGGGCAGCAGCGCCAGGCCGCTCAGCGACGCGATGGCCTCGGCGGCATGAGCCGGGATCGTCGCCACGGCGCCGCTGCCCTTGAGCAGGTGCGGCAACGCGGCGAAATGAGTGGTCGAGGCGCCTACCCGGCGGCTCAGCCCCAGCGCCGCCAACCCTTCGTCGGTGATGCCGATGAAGCCGCCCGAGGACACCAGCAGGTGCTCGCGGGCGACAAACTCCTCCAGACCGATCTGCCCCTGGCCGGGCGCCAGGCTCGCCGGATCCGCCAGACAGGCATACCCCCCTTCACCCAGCACCTGACGGCTGAGCAGCCGCTCGGCAAACCCGCCGGCGGTGATCGCCAGGTCGAGGCTGCGCTCCATCAGGGCGCGGGCGACGATCTGGCTGTGGGTCTGGCGGAAGATCACCCGCAGTTTCGGCGCAGCGTCGGCGATCGCGTCGATCAGCCGCCGGCCGTAGGCGATCTCGAAATCGTCCGACAGCCCGATGATCACCGAGCGGCCGTCGTATTGATCGGCGGCCGGGTCGACCATCGCCAGGCTTTGCCGGCATTTGTTCAACGCATCGCTGACCACCGGCTTCAGCTGATTGGCCTTGAGCGTCGGCGCCAGGCCCCGGCCGGTGCGAACGAACAATTGATCCCCGTACACCTCGCGCAAACGCCGCAGCGCCGCGCTGACCGCCGACTGGGTCACGCCCAGGCGCAGGGCGGCGCGGCTGGCGCTGGACTCTTCGTGGAGGGCTTCGAAGGTTTTCAGCAGGTTGAGGTCGAGGGTCGCGATATTCATGTGGCTCATATCATTCAGCAGCGGGCAGGGCTTTATTCATGATCCCGTGCGGCCGGATAATCGGCAACACCTGATCCTCACGGAGTGAACGCAATGCCCAAATCCATCGTTGCCGCGCTGCAAATCGGCGCCTTGCCCGGCGGCAAAGGCGAAACCCTGGAACAGATCCTGAGCTGGGAGGCGGCCATCGTGGAGTCCGGCGCCGCGCTGGTGGTGATGCCCGAAGCGCTGCTCGGTGGCTACCCGAAAGGCGAAGGTTTCGGCACGCAACTGGGCTATCGGCTGCCGGAAGGGCGCGAGGCCTATGCCCGCTACTTCGACAATGCCATCGATGTGCCTGGCGCTGAGACCGAGGCGCTGGCGGGCCTGTCGGCGCGCACCGGGGCGAACCTGGTGATCGGCGTGATCGAGCGTGCCGGCAGCACCCTGTACTGCACCGCGCTGCATTTCGACCCTCAGGCGGGCCTTGCGGCCAAGCACCGCAAACTGATGCCCACCGGCACCGAACGCCTGATCTGGGGCAAGGGCGACGGCTCGACGCTGCCGGTGCTCGACAGCCAGGTCGGCAAACTGGGCGCGGTGATCTGCTGGGAAAACATGATGCCGCTGCTGCGCACGGCCATGTACGCCAAAGGCATTGAAGTGTGGTGTGCGCCGACGGTGGACGAGCGCGACATGTGGCAAGTGAGCATGCGCCACATCGCCCATGAGGGGCGCTGCTTTGTGGTCAGCGCGTGCCAGGTGCAGGCTTCGCCGAACGAGTTGGGCGTCGAGGTCGCCAACTGGCCGGCGGACCGTCCGCTGATCGCCGGCGGCAGCGTGATCGTCGGACCGATGGGCGATGTGCTGGCCGGCCCGCTGAAAGGCGGGGCAGGGCTGCTGACCGCCGAGATCGATACCGACGAGCTGGTGCGCGCCCGTTACGACTACGACGTGGTGGGTCACTATGCGCGGCCGGACGTGTTCGAGTTGAGCGTGGATGAGCGGGCCAAGCCCGGAGTGCGCTTTATCGCCTGATCCGCAAGCCCTGCGGTGCCTTCACTGACGCCATCGCCAGCCGGATCGGCGCAGAACCCGGCCAGCGTCACCAGGTGGCAGCGCTGGCCCTGGGCAGGCTGAGCTTGCCGCGGTCGGTGAAGCGCATCGTGCCGAACGCGCCGCCCGCCAGTTTGCCCCGCAGCACGTAAGGCAGGTTGTCGAGGTTCTGGGTCTGGCTCAGGCCCAGGGTCTGGCGCAGCACCGAGAACGCCGAAACGCTCACCGGCACGCTGACCACCGCCTCGGAGAAGCGCGGGATCGAGCCGGACTGGTCGCTCACCCCCGAGGCCAGCGGACGGCCGTTGACTTCAAGATCCAGCGCGATGCCGTTGTAGTCGATGGCGGTCTCGTTGGGGTTCTGCACCCGCAGCTTGAGGGCGAAGCGCATTTCCAGATCCTGGCTGGGCAGCGGTTCGAGGCCGACCACGTTGATGTTCACCGGGTCGCGGGAAGGGAACAGCGCACAGGCGCTGAGGGACAGCACAAGCAGGGACAGCAGCAGGGCGGGGAGACGGCGCATGGGGCGTTCTCTCGATGAAGAAAAAGGGCCGGACCGCCAACGGTCCGGCCCTTTGATTGTGCGGCGGGTCGCTTCAGCGGTTCAACGGTGCGACCGCAGGCGGCTGCGCAGGTTCAGCCTTGGCCGGCATTTCCGGGTTTTCCATGACTTGCAGGATAGACGCCTCCGGGTCGAAGTCGTCCTCTTCCAGCTCGATGAATTCTTCCGGCAGGAAAATGTTCAGCACGATCGCGCACAGGGCGCCGACGGTGATCGGCGACTCGAAGATGTTGCGCAGGGCCTGCGGCAGTTCGCGCAGCACCTCCGGCACGGCGGCGATGCCCAGCCCCATGCCCACCGAGATGGCCACGATCAGCATGTTGCGCCGGTGCAGCCCGGCCTCGGCGAGGATCTTGATCCCGGCCACGGCCACGGTGCCGAACATCACCAGCTCGGCGCCGCCCAACACGGGCTTGGGCATCAGTTGCAGCACTGCGCCGATCATCGGGAACAGGCCCAGCAGCACCAGCAGACCGGCGATGAAGAACGCCACGTAGCGGCTGGCCACGCCGGTGAGCTGGATCACCCCGTTGTTCTGGGCGAAGGTCACCATCGGCATGCTGTTGAACACCGCCGCCATGGCCGAGTTGAGGCCGTCGGCAAGCAGCCCCGACTTGATCCTGCGGATGTACAGCGGGCCCTTGACCGGCTGGCGCGAGATCATCGAGTTGGCCGTCAGGTCGCCGGCGGCCTCCAGCGGCGACACCAGGAAAATCACCGCCACCGGCACGAAGGCCACCCAGTCGAAGTTGAAGCCGTACTTGAACGGCACGGGAATGCTGACCGCCGGCACCTGCGGCAGGTTGGCGAAATCCACCTGGCCCGTCAGCCACGCCACCACGTAGCCGAGGGTCAGGCCGATGACGATGGCGCCCAGGCGCAGGAACGGCACATCGACCCGGTTCAGCACCACGATGGTGCCCAGCACCAGCGCGGCCAGGAACACATGGCTGGCCGCCCCCAGGTCCGGTGCGCCGAAGCCGCCGGCGATGTCGGTCATCGCCACCTTGATCAGCGACAGGCCCATCAGGGTGATGATGGTGCCGGTGACCACCGGGGTGATCAGCATGCGCAGCTTGCCGATGAACTGGCTCAGCACCACTTCGATGAACGCCGCGAAGAAGCAAACGCCGAAGATCGTCGACAGGATCTCGTCGGTGCCGCCGCCCCGGGCCTTGACCATGAAACCTGCGCTGAGGATCACGCTGATGAAGGAAAAACTGGTGCCTTGCAGGCACAGCAGCCCCGAGCCCACCGGGCCGAAGCGCCGGGCCTGGACGAAGGTGCCGAGGCCGGAGACGAACAGCGCCATGCTGATCAGGTAAGGGATTTCGCTGTGCAGGCCCAGGGCGCTGCCCATGATCAGGGTCGGGGTGATGATGCCGACGAAGCTGGCCAGCACGTGCTGCAGGGCGGCGAACACCGTGGCGGTGAAGTCCGGACGGTCGTTGAGGCCGTAGATCAGGTCGTTGTTGCGCGGGGCTTTTTCGGAGACGGTCATGGTGGTGTGCGCGCCGCAAGGCGCAGCCGGGTCAGAAAATGGGTGCGCAGGATGCCGGAAGCGAGCGGTGAGGGCAACGCAATAAAATTGCCTGAAAGGTCAGGTTTTACGCGGCCCTCAGGCAAACGCCGCCAACAGATCCTCCTCGAACGCCTTCTGCGCGTCCCCCGGCACCTGGGCCCGGTGCCGGGCCAGGTGAAACGCCACCTCAAAGCTCAATGCGCCTTCGCGCACCGGTCGCAGCAGGCCTTTGTCCACCCATTGGCGGGCGTAATGGCTCGGCAGGTAGCCGACGTGCTTGCCCGACAGGATGAACGCCAGCGTGCCTTCGACCTGTTCCGAGCGCGCCGAGCAGACCTGGCCCTGGAACGGCTCGTCGCTGCGCAGGAACCGGTACGGATGGTCGACCCGGTCGCAGGCCTGCAGCGCCGCGTCGTCCGGTGCGTCGTCGGTGAACAGCGGATGGCCGGGGGCGCAGTACAGGTGTTGGGTCTCATGGAACAGTTCGCGGTAGTCGAACGCAGTCTGCACCTGGGAAAAGTAACCGATGGCCAGATCCAGCCGCTGCTGCAGCAGCAGGCGCTCCATTTCCCCCGGCATGGCGCTGATCAACTCGATGCGCACCGCTTCGTCCCGCGCGCGAAAGCGCCGGATCGCCGCGGCCACCCGGTGCAGCACCGAGTGATCCACCGCTTCGGACAGCCCCAGGCGCACCTCGCCGATCAGCCGCCCGGCCACGCCGTTGGACTCATGACGGAACGCTTCGATGGACTGGAACAGCGCACGGGTCGCGGCCAGCAACCGTTCGCCCTTGGGCGTCAGGCTGAAGCCGGCCTTGCCGCGGTTGCACACCCGGTAGCCCAGGCGCGTCTCAAGCTTGGCCATCTGCTGGCTGATGCTGGACTGGCTCAAGCCCAGTTCCCCTTGGGCGGCACTGAAACCGTTGCATTCGACCACGCCGACGAACAGGCGCAGCAGTTGCAGATCCACGTCGTGGAGTTGACCGAGCATCACATTGTCTCCGGCTAATGTCAGGTTAACGAACTTGAGATTTTTGTAATGTATCCGCCGGCGCATCCTGCCACCACTCCCCTCGGTCAGGTGTTCGTCATGGCTTCTGTGTTCAAACTGGGCTTGCCCGCGCTGTTGATCTCTGCTGTGTTCACGGCCCACGCCGAGGACAAGACCCTCAACCTCTACAGCTGGGCCGATTACGTGGCGCCGCAGACCTTGCAGCGCTTCGAGCAGGAAACCGGCATTCATGTGCGCTACGACACCTTCGACACCACTGAAGTGCTGGAGACCAAGCTTCTGACCGGCGGCAGCGGCTACGACGTGGTCGTGCCGTCCTCCACCGTGCTGGCCCGCGGGCTGGCGGCGGGCGCCCTGAAGGAAATCCCCCGTGAAGGGCTCAAGGGCTACGCCAACCTCGATCCGGATCTGCTGGAGAAACTGGCGGCGGTGGATCCCGGCAACCGCTACGGCGTGCCCTACACCTGGGGCACCCTGGGTCTGGGGATGAACGTGGAGGCGGTCAAGAAACGCCTGCCGGATGCGCCGCTCAACAGCCTGGATCTGCTGTTCAAACCGGAATACGCCGGCAAGCTCAAGGACTGCGGCATCGCGATCCTGGATTCGCCGCAGGAGGTCATCGGCCTGGCCCTGCATTACCTGGGCAAGGATCCCTACAGCAGCGACAAGGCAGACCTGGCCGCCGCCGAAGCCCTGTTGCAGCGGTTGCAGCCGTCGGTGCTGTACGTCGCCACCGGCCGGCAGATCAACGACCTGGCCAACGGCAGCGTGTGCCTGGCGCTGACCTACAACGGAGACGCAGGCATGGCCGCCGACCAGGCGCGCAAGGCCGGCAAGCCGTTCGAGATCGCCTACCGCATCCCCCGTGAGGGCACGCTGGTGTGGCAGGACAACCTCGCCATCCCCAAGGACGCGCCGCACCCGGAGGCCGCCCGGGCCTTCATCGAATTCATGCTGCGGCCCGAGTCCGTGGCGGCGCTGACCAACACCCTGTTCTTCGCCACCGCCAACCAGGCCGCCACGCCGCTGGTGGACGAGGCGGTGCGCAACGACCCGGACATCTACCCGCAGCCTGGTGTGCGTGAGCGGCTGTATGCCGACCGCAGCATGAGCCTCAAGGACATGCGCCAGCGCACCCGCCTGTGGACCGCTTTTCGCAGCCATCAATAAAAAAGGAGAGTCACCGTGGACGTGCCGATGCAAAACGATCAAGCCATCACCCGCGACAGCCTTTTCGGCACCGCCGCCGAAAGCACCTACGCCGGCATCACCAGTTTCATGCGCCGGCGCTACAGCCGTGACCTGCGCGGCGTGGACGTGGCCGTCAGCGGCGTGCCGTTCGACACCGCCACCAGCAACCGCCCGGGCGCCCGGTTCGGGCCTCGGGGGATCCGCGCGGCGTCCGCCGGCATCGCCTGGGAACGCCACTGGCCGTGGACGTTCGACCCGTTCGATCATCTGGCGGTGATCGACTACGGCGATTGCGACTTCGATTACGGCGCGCCGCATTCCATCCCGGAAAGCATCGAGGCCCATGCCGAGCGAATCCTTCAGAGCGGCAGCGCCATGCTCACCTTCGGCGGCGACCACTTCATCAGCTACCCGCTGCTCAAGGCCCATGCGCGCAAGCACGGCACGCTGTCGCTGATCCACTTCGATGCCCACAGCGACACCTGGCCGGACGAAGGCGGCAAGCGGGTCGACCACGGCACCATGTTCTGGCATGCGGCGCGGGAAGGGCTGGTGGATCCGGCGCGTTCGGTGCAGATCGGCCTGCGCACCACCAACGACGACCCTCAGGGCTTTCAGGTGCTGGATGCGCGGCAGGTGCACCGGCGCGGCTGCGAGGCCATCGTCGAGGCCATCCGTGCGCGGGTCGGCGAAAGCCCGGTGTACCTGACCTTCGACATCGACTGCCTCGACCCGGCCTTCGCCCCGGGCACCGGCACCCCGGTGTGCGGCGGCCTGAGCACGGTGCAGGCGCTGGAGATCCTCGGCGGCCTGCGCGGGATCAACCTGGTGGGGATGGACGTGGTGGAAGTGGCGCCGGCCTATGACCACGCCGAAGTCACGTCCCTGGCGGCGGCGACCCTGGCCATGGAGATGCTGTGCCTCTACGCGGCCCGTCATAAGGTCGATGCCTGAGGCAGGTTTGTCCCTGAGGTGCCTGGGCTGAAGCCATCGCCAGCAGGCTGGCTCCCACATTATTGGCTACACCGCATAACCCATGCGGGAGCCACCTGCTGACCTGTGGGAGCCAGCCTGCTGGCGATGGCGGTCTGTCTGACACAGTGATGTCGGATGTGCCTCCGTCATCGCGAGCAGGCTCGCTCCTGCAGGGAATGGGGTCGGTCACATGAGCGCAGAGACCTGCTGACAGAATCTGACAGTGCCCGGTGCTAAGCTTCGGCCATTTTCCGGACGGAGCCTGCACCGTGTCGCGTACCACCCGTTTACTGACCCTGCTGCAAGTGCTGCGCGGCAAGAAGCGCCCGGTGACGGCGGCGACGCTGGCGGCGGAGCTGGAGATCTCCGAGCGTACGCTGTACCGCGACATCGCCGAGCTCACCGCCCTGGGCGCGCCGATCCACGGCGAGGCCGGCGTCGGCTACGTGCTGCGCAGCGGCCTGTTCCTGCCGCCGCTGATGCTCAATGCCGATGAGACCGAAGCCATCGTCCTCGGCCTGCGCTACGTCGATCAGCGCGGCGACGAGGTGCTGGGCAAGGCCGCCGCCGATGCCCTGGCCAAGATCGCGGCGGTGCTCGACCCCAAGGCCCGGGACGCCTTGCTCAACCCCACCGTGATGCCGGGGCCGGCGGGGTACGGCTTCCCGCAGAACGTCGTGCCGCTGAGCGTGCTGCGCCAAGCCATCCGCGAGCAGAGCAAACTGCGGATCGACTACGCCGACGCGCAGCAGACGCCCAGCCAGCGCTCGATCTGGCCGCTGGCGCTGGGCTTTCTCAATGAAGTGCGGATCCTGGTGGCCTGGTGCGAACTGCGCGGCGCCTACCGCACCTTCCGCACCGACCGGATCGCCGCCGCCACGGCCGCTGACGGGCGCTATCCGGGCCGGCGCAGCGACCTGCTGCGCACCTGGCAGCAGCAGATGCAACAGGACGAAACCCGGCGCTTCACTCCTGACAAGAATTGACGCAGGGCTGTTCTAGGATGGCGGCAGAACCACTCAACAAGGAGTTGCAACCATGTCCCATCCGACTCTGGCCCCGGCCATCGCCGGGTACATCAACGCAGCGAACGCCCGTGACACCACGCAGATCGCGAGCTTCTTCGCCGAGAACGCCAACGTGTTCGACGAGGGCCACCATCAGGTCGGTCCTACGGCCATCGCCCACTGGATCGAGGACAGCGGCCGGCGCTACCAGCCCCGCGTCGAGGTGCTGGACGTGCAGCACCGCACCGGCAAGGTGCTGGTGCACGGGCTGGTGTCCGGCGACTTTCCAGGCAGCCCGCAGCCGCTGCGCTACATGTTCCGGCTCGACGAACAGGGCAAGATCGCCCGACTGGACATTTCCCTGTAGCGCTCATGGCATACTGCCGCGCATGACATTCGACTCTCCGCTCAGCGCCTGGCAGTACGCCATCGAACACGACGGTTTCATCCAGGATGAAGCCCAGGAACATGCCGTCTTCGCACTGCACAAGTGCCACGAGGCCTTGCACGCCGGTGTCCGTTCGGTCACCGGCGTTTACTTGTGGGGCCCGGTCGGGCGCGGCAAGACCTGGCTCATGGACCGTTTCCACCAGAGCCTGCGGGTGCCGGCCCGGCGTCAGCACTTCCACCACTTCATGGGCTGGGTGCACCAGCGCTCGTTCCAGTTGACCGGCATCGCCGACCCGCTGCGGGCGCTGGCCCGGGAATTGGCGGCCGAGGTGCGGGTGCTGTGCTTCGACGAACTGTTCGTCAACGACATCGGCGACGCCATCATTCTGGGGCGGCTGTTTCAGGTGATGTTCGATGAGGGCGTGGTGGTGGTCTGCACCTCCAACCTGCCGCCGGACCAACTGTATGCCGACGGCTTCAACCGCGACCGCTTCCTGCCCGCCATCGCCGCGATCCAGGCGCACATGCAAGTGGTCGCGGTGAACGGCGCCGAGGACCATCGCCTGCACCCCGGCGCGCACGCGCAACGCTACTGGGTCGCCGCGCCGGGGCAGAGCAGCGCCCTGGGCGACGTGTTCAAGGCACTGACGGCCGGGCAGGCTTGCCATGCCGGCCCGGTGGCCGTCGGTCACCGGAGCCTGCCGGTGGTGCAGGCCGGCGGGTCGGTGGTGTGGTGCCGTTACGCCGACCTTTGCGAGCAGCCGTTCGCCGCCATGGACTTCATCGCGCTGTGCGACAGCTACCGGGCTATCCTGTTGAGCGAGGTGCCCAACCTCAGCGCGAAGAAGCGCGAAGGCCGGATCGCCCGCGGCACCGAGGATGGCGCCGAACGGGTGGCCGCCGGCGACCGCGAGTTGCCGCAGCTGTCGGTGCACGACGACGGCGTGCGCCGCTTCATCGCCCTGGTGGACGAGTGCTACGACCGCAAGGTGCCGCTGTACATCGAGGCGCAGGTGCCGATGGAGGCGCTGTACACCGAGGGCTATCTGGAATTCCCGTTCCGCCGCACCCTCAGCCGCCTTAAGGAGATGCAGCTGCAACGCTTTGCCGAGACCTGAAGCGAGGAGGGCGCGCGATGACGCAGCCACTGTCCCACCACTTGCTGACCATGGCTTACCAGAACGCCTGGGCCAACCATCGGCTGGCCAAGGCCTGGAGCCGCCTCGACGCCGCGGAGCTGGCGGCGCCACGGGTGAGCTTCTTCCCGAGCATCCGCCTCACGCTCAATCACATCCTCACCTGCGACGGGTTCTACGTCGATGCGCTGGAGCGCGAATTGCGCGGCGATGAGCCGCATCCCGATTGCTATGCGTTCTTCGCCGTCGACGAACCGTTTACCGAAGGGCATTCCCTGCGCCTTGAGCAGGCCCAGGTGGACCGGCGCCTGATCGCCTATTGCGAGCAACTGCGCGACGCCGATCTGGGCCGGGTGGTGACCATCGCCCGGGACACGCCGCAGCACGACACCCGCCTGCGCCTGCTCTCGCACCTGTTCGAGCACCAGATCCACCATCGCGGACAGGTGCATGCCATGCTCAGCGGCACCTCTGTGGAACCGCCGCAGCTTGACGAGTTTTTCTGCGCCGGCGAGTCGGCCCTGCGGGCCGAGGACTTCGCCGAGCTGGGCTGGACCGAGGAACTGATCTGGGGGCGCTGACCGCGACTGACTGCGCAATGAAGGCGTTGAATCAGGCACCAGGGATGTCGGATGTGGCGGCCCTATCGCTGGCAAGCCAGCTCCCACAAGGATCGTAGACATTCGCAGGATCAGCGGCCAGCGCAAAACCTGTGGGAGCTGGCTTGCCAGCGATGGCGTCGGGCCAACCGGCACATTCATTCCCTGACACGCCGCCTGCACAGTCCTCTGGGAGCAAGCCAATGTTTGTCTTGTCGCCCGTGCCGCCGCCACGTTATGGTCTCCGGGCCTTTCAACGCGCAAGACGCGCGCCGGGGCCCCGTGCGATCGAGGATGGAAATGGATTCCGCAGAAATTCTTGTGCTTCAAGCCAGCTATACCAATCCGGTGCATGCCGAGGCCATCGGTGTCGTGCTCAATCACTATGCCGAAGACCCGATGGGCGGCGGCCAGTCGCTCGCGCCCGACCTGCTGCGGCGTCTGCCTGAGGAGCTGGCCAAACGGCCCCACGCCTTCAGCGTGCTGGCGTTCGTCGGCGGCGAGCCGGCCGGATTGGTGAATTGCTTCGAGGGGTTTTCCACGTTCGCCTGCAAACCGTTGGTCAACGTGCATGACGTGGCGGTGATGACGAAATTTCGCGGCAGGGGCCTGAGCCACAAAATGCTGCGCAAGGTCGAGGATATCGCCCGTCAGCGCGGCTGCTGCAAGATCACCCTTGAGGTGCTCGAAGGCAACGACGTGGCGAAGGCGTCCTATGCCAAGCTCGGGTTCGTGACCGGCACGCGGGATCCGGCGCAGGGGCCGATGTTGTTCTGGTCCAAATACCTTCAGGCATAAAAAAAGGGCGCCCGGGAGGCGCCCAACTGTCCACTGCGGATCCGTCGCAGGGTCATCGGTAGATCATCGGGCCATCAGGGGCGATAGGACTCGGTCACTTGCGCGGTCTGGTCGTCCGGAACCTTCAGCTCATCGGCTTTGCTGTCGGCCTGTTGCCCGGCGGCGTCGTGATGCACCGGGAAGTTCTGGTAATAGTGCCGCATGCGCTCGGCGCCGCCTTCGGCGAACGCGCTGGCGGAACCCAAGGCGAGCAGTGCGGCGAGGATTGCGGTGGTGATGTTCATGGTGCCTCCCACTGTGAATGTCGGAGCCTTTCGTCCATGAATCGAGGTCTCGGCGCGCAGTGTCCGCCGGAGGCATTAACTAAGGGTTAACGGCTGCCTGTGACGAGGGAACCCGCCACAGGGGATGCCCAACTACCTTGGGGTCAAAGCTTCCAGTCCAGGCTCAGCGTCACCGTGCGCGGGTCGCCCCAGAACACGCCGTTGTAGAAGCCGACGTTGTCGTAGTACTTCTTGTCGAACAGGTTGTCGACGTTCAGCGACGCCGACAGGTGCCGGTCGAACTCGTAGCGCGACATCAGCTTGACCACGGTGTAGGCGTCCTGGCTGATCCGCGTGCGGCGCGTGACGATCTCGCCGTCGGCGTCGCGCCCCACGGGGCGGTTGGCCTTGCCGTAGATGTCGCTCTGCCAGTTCACCGC
Organism: Pseudomonas sp. B3(2017); assembly: GCF_002113595.1. NCBI lineage: Bacteria > Pseudomonadati > Pseudomonadota > Gammaproteobacteria > Pseudomonadales > Pseudomonadaceae > Pseudomonas > Pseudomonas sp. B3(2017). The sequence goes on along the minus strand of NZ_NEIU01000009.1, from coordinate 2,549 downwards.
GCCGCCCACCGTCAGCGCGTTCCAGCTGCCCGGCAGGCGATAGGCTGTGGACAGGCGGAACAGGTTCAGCGGCTGGTTGGTGTTGGTGCGCCGTTTCTCGCCGTCGGCGGAGTGGGTGTAGGTGTAGCCGGCGGTCAGGTTCCAGCCGTCCAGCACCTCGCCGGACACCTCCGCCTCGAACCCGCTGACCTTGTTGCCCTTGCCGCCGCTTTTGTAGAACTCTTCGCCGGTCTTCGGGTCCGGCGGCACCGAATCGTCCACCTCGGCGACGTTGTCCTGCTTGCTCCAGAACAGCGCCGTGGCCAGGTTCAGGCGCTCATCCAGCAGGCTGCCCTTGAGCCCCAGTTCGTAGTTGCTGCCCACCACCGGCTCCAGGTATTTGCGGTTGGCGTCGCGGTTGGTCTGCGGCTTGAAGATGTCGGTGTAGCTGACGTACACGGTGTATTCGGGCGTGATGTCGTAGAGCAGTCCGGCGTAGGGCGTCCACTGGTCGTTGTGCTTCTGGCGGGTGGTGTCCACGGCCGTCACGTGCAGGTCGTCGCCGAAGGTGTTGCTGGTGCTGGACGACTCCCAACTGCCGTAACGGCTGCCGAGCACCGCATGCAGACGGTCGGTGAGGCTCAGGCGGGTGGCCAGGTAGCCGGCCTTCTGCCGGGTATCGTCCTCGGATTCGGTGAGCCCGGTGACGGTGTCGGGGAACTTGGCGATGTTGCCCATGTATTTCCAGTCGCGGATGATGCCGTAGTCGTCTGACCGGGGGCCGGCGATCGCGTAGGGCGAATCGGAGCGCCGCTCGGCCTCGCCGTACCCCAGCATCAGTTCGTGTTCGCGGCCCAGCAGCATGTAGGGACCGGAGACGTTGAAGTCATAGGCGGTCATCTTCTGCGTGCCGAGCATGTGCGAGGTGTAGGCCGTCATGCCGCTGCGGTCCGCCTCGGGGAACCCGGCGCCGCCGTAGTAGACCTTGCCGTCGGTGTCGCTCTGGCGGTGGGTGTAGGCGGCCTTGAGGTGCCAGCCGTCGGCCAGCGCCTGGTCGAGGGTGGCGAAGGCGGTCTTGTCCCTGATCGGCCAGGAGCTCCAGGACGTCGCCATGTTGGTGGAGCGGCCCAGGCCGGCCTTGCCGCCGTCGGCGTTCCAGTACGGCACGGTGCCCCAGGAGGTGCCTTGCACGTGCTTGTCCTGGTAGTCGTAGCCGACCGCCAGCACGGTGGAGTCGGTCAGGTCGGCTTCGAGGATGCCGTAGCCGACTTCCCGCTGCAGCGCGTACTTGTCGCGGAACGACTGGCTGTCGCGGTAGGCCAGCACGCTGCGCCCGCGCAGGCGCCCGTCGAACGCCAGCGGCCCGCCCACGTCCACGTAGCTGTAGTAATCGTCGTAGCTGCCGCCGCTGACCCCGGCCTGGGCCTGCCATTGGGCGGTGGGGCGCTTGCGCACCATGTTGATGGTCGCCGACGGATCGCCCGCGCCGGTGGTCAGGCCGGTGGCACCGCGCACCACCTCGATGCGGTCGTAGATGATCGTGTCCGAGTCCGACTTCATGAACGTGAACGTGTTGAGCATGCCATCGACCTGGAAATTGTTGATCGAATAGCCGCGCGAGGAATAACTGATCCGGTCCGAGTCGTTGTGCTGCACCACGATGCCGGTGGTCTGGCTCATGGCCTCGGACAGGGTGCCGAGCTTGAAGTCGTCCATTTGCTGGCGGGTGACCACCGACATCGATTGCGGGGTGTCCTTGATCGACAGGTTGAGCCGCGTCGCCGTGCTCATCGCGCCGGTGGTGTAGGCGCCGGTGTGTTCGGTGGTGCTGCCCAGGCCCTGGGCCGTGACGCTGGTGGCGGCCAGCTCCAGGGCCGGCGCGTCGGGTTCCGGGCGCTGTTCGGCCTCGGTCTCGGCCAGAAGGTCCGGGCTCAGGGCGGCACTGCACAGGCCCAGGGTGAGGGTCATGGAACGGGTAATGGGCGCGAACATCGCAGCCGACTCCTTGTCATCGAGGGAAAATTTCCGTTTGCTCAGAGACGAAGGGGAAGGGCGCGATTTAGGGTTAAACGAGAAATATTGTTATTTGGAGGGCCCAGACGTGAGGCCGGTGTTCACCGCCAGACCGTGTGGGAGCCAGCCTGCTGACGATGGCGGCAGGTCAGCCGAATGTGATGTTGGCTGGCCCACCGCGATCGCCAGCAGGCTGGCTCCTACAGGGGTTTGCGTTTGGTCAGAGGGCGGCGTCGGCCTTCAGCTCCAGGCTGTCCAGCACCCGGTTCACCGCCAGCTCGCTGAGCATGATCAGCTGCGCAATGCCTTGGGCCGTATGCCGGTGCTGGCCGTCCAGAAGCCCGGCAAAATTGGTGGCCATGACCTTGGCCGAAGTCAGGGTCTCGCAGGCGTCGGCCAGCAGCTCCTCGTTGTCGGCGGCAGGGGCGATGGCGTAGAGCTTGCTGATCTTGAGCGCAGGTTCAGGGACGAACATCGGGTTGAGGTAATGGTCGAGGGCGCGCTCGGCGGCTTCGTTGAGCTTGCGCGAGTCGGGGGATTCGTAGGGGGAAGTGGGG